>JBBQII010000456.1:0-4057 GCA_038324795.1 Gemmatales bacterium | reverse complement strand
GCCCGGGTGGTCTTCTCCAGCCCGATCAACGCCTCGACGTTCACCGCGGACGATGTCGTTGTCACCGGCCCGTCCGGCCAGCGGATCCCGGTGACGCGCATCACGCCGATGGCCGGCACGAACAACACCCGCTTCGACGTCGCGTTCGCGAGCCAGACGCAGGTCGGCACCTACACCATGACCATCGGGCCCGACGTACGCGACATGTCCGGCCGGCAGATGGACCAGAACCGCAACGGCACCGCCGGCCAGTCGACCGACAAGTTCACCCTGACCGGTTCGATTGGCGGCGTTACCAGCTTCTCGTCGGGTAACGTGAATCAGACCATTGCCGACCTGTCGACGACGACGTCGACCATCAACATCGGCCAGAACGTGAACATCGGCAGCATCAGGGTGAACGTCAACCTGACGCATACCTATGATTCCGATCTGACGATCAAACTGGTCTCGCCCACCGGCAAGGAAGTGACGCTGTTCAACCGCCGTGGCGGCAGTGCCGACAACCTGACCAACACGACCTTCGACGACTCGGCCGCGACGGCGATCTCCGCCGGCAAGGCTCCGTTCACCGGCAGCTTCAAGCCCGAAAGTTCGTTGTCCGCCTTCGCGAATACCAACGCGGCCGGGGCATGGAAGCTGGTCATCACCGACACCGCCCGTTACGACTCCGGCCGGCTGGCCAACTGGTCGATCACGATCAACACGACGACCAACGTGAACAAGAAGTCCGATGGCGAAGGTGAAGGCGAAAGTGCCGCCGCCGCTGACCCCGTCATTCCCGAAAAGGGCGGCGAGCAGGCCCCGGAACGGCAGCAGGAGCAACAGCGGGGTGAAGTCAGGCTCGGCCAGTTGCCGACATGGGTGTATCAACACAGTACGCCGGCCAGCAATGTGATCCAGCAGACGCGGAATGCAGTGCGCTCACAGGCGGTGTCGGCCGAGACCGGTTCAACCTTCAACCCGATCGTCCATGGGACGGCGGGATCGACACTCGAAAACGACGCGGAGTCGATCGAGGAATCCGTCGAAGAGTACTTCGCCAACGTGTTCATTCGGCTTTGATTGTTGTTCTTCGTCGCCCAATTTGCTTCAATATGATCCTCACCTGACAACCTCACGTTGCCTTGGAAGGGGATCAGCATGCAGCGTTTCTGGCACTCCGTGGCCGTTCTCGGCCTGATCGCACTATCAGCCCATGCCCAGAACTGGCCCGGCTGGCGCGGCCCCACGGCCGACGGCGTTACGCCCGAGAAGAACTTCCCGATCAAATGGTCGGCGAATGATAACATCGCCTGGAAGACGCCGATCCCCGGCCGGGGGCACTCATCGCCCGTCGTCTGGGGCGATCGCGTTTTCGTCACCAGTTGCGTGGAAGGCGATGACCCGAAGGACAAGACCACGCCGCGCGATCGCATCCTCGTCTGCGTTGATCGCAAGACCGGCAAGGTGCTCTGGCAGAAGACGGTGCTGACGGCGAAGCTCGAAGGCGTCCACAAGGAAAACAGCTACGCCAGTTCCACCCCGGCGACTGACGGCAAGCATGTGTTCGTGACGTTCATCGATCAACCGAAGGTGATCGTCGCCGCGTATGACTTCGACGGTAACGAAGTCTGGCGGAAAAACCCGGGCGAGTTCCAATCGGTCCACGGCTTCAGCAGCCCGCCGGTCCTTTACAAGGATCTGGTGATCGTCAATTGCGATCAGGACGCGGAAGGCCGCAAGAAGCCCGCCTACATCGTCGCTTTCGATAAGAAAACGGGCGAAGAGAAGTGGCGGATCGATCGACCCAATCGCATCCGCTCGTACTGCCCGCCGTTCATCGCCGAGGCGGGCGGCAAGACGCAGATGGTGCTGACCGGCTGCGAAAGCGTGGCCAGCTACGACCCGGACACCGGCAAGCAGTTCTGGAACATCACCGGCCCGACCGAGCAGTTCGTCGCCAGCATGATTCTACACAAGGGGCACTTCTACCTGACGGCCGGTTTTCCCACGTATCACGTGATGTGCATCAAGCCCGAGGGAACGGGCAACGTTTCTGAAGCGTTGATCGTCGACAAATCGACCAAGCCGCCGAAAACCGAGCCGAACCCCAACTCGCACGTCGTCTGGCACGAGAAAGTCGGCGCAGGCTATGTACCGTCGCCCATCGCGCACGGGGAGAACATCTTCCTGGTCCACGACGACGGGCGGGCCAGTTGCCGCGATGCGATGACCGGCAAGCTGCACTGGCTCGAACGGTTGGGCAAGCATCATCACGCATCACCGGTGGAAGCGGACGGGCACCTGTACTTCGTCGACGATGAGGGGATCACGCATATCCTGAAAGCAGGCGAAACCTTCGAGGTGATCGCCAAGAACCCGATCGGCGAACAGTGCTTCTCGTCACCGGCCTTCTCGCAGGGGCAGATCATCATCCGCGGGGCGAAGCATCTGATCTGCATCGGGAAGCGGGATTAAACAACAGAGAAAAGGCAGGGCCACGGATCAACACGGATGAAAGCCACAACCGGCCACGGATCAAGACAAGGTCGGGTAGCCGCAGTCGTCCGGATTTCATCCGTGTTGATCAGAGTTCAGCCGTGGCCGCCTTTGTTTTTGCACTATCATCTGCAACAGCAGGACACGCATGTCGTTCAAGACGGCCGAGCGGCGGATCGGGATTCTCGGGCCCGGCTGGTCGGGCAAGACGATCTTTCTCACGTCGCTGATCAACCACCTGGCCGCGCACGACCCCCGGCACTTCCATCTCGGCAACAAGGACAAAGCTTCCGGCGAGATCCGCAAGTTCCGCAAGCTGCCTTCAGACGCGCCGTGGCCCGAGTTCGAGTACGAGAAGTTTCGCGAGCGATTAGTACATCGCCGTTGGCCGAAGAAGACGCGAGATTGCTCGAGCTACGTCTGCCGGTTTGAACGGACCGACTGGACATTTACGGACGTCTTCCTGAAGCTGTACGACCTGCCCGGCGAACGGATCAACGACTTCGCGATGGTGCGCCCCGGAAGCGATACGTTCGCCGGCTGGTCGGATGGGTTCATGAAGCGCATCGGTCAGGACATTTCGTATGCGGATCGCTTCGAGCCTTATCTGAAATATCTGGAAGACTCGCAGATTAACGACGAGCGGATCCTGACCGCCTACAAGCTGACGCTCGCGCAGTTGCGTCAGGCGTACAAACCGTACCTGACGCCCTCCACGTTCGCATTGAGCCGCGAGGGCGAACCGCCGCCCGCCGGGCGAAACCCCGAACAACTCGCCGCCGAGCGCTATGTGGGTCTGTCGCCCGATGCGGAGTTCGCGCCGTTGCCGGCCGCCGCGCGGCAGCGGTTGCCGCGCGTGGCTGAGCGTTTCGCGGAACGCTTCAACCGCTACGCCGGCCAGGTTGTCAGCCCCCTGGTCGAGACGCTGCAGTCGTGTCATGGGCTTGTCGTACTTGTCGATGTGCTGCAACTGCTGGCGACCGATACCGCGACGCGGGACGACTATCAGGAATTGTTGCGCGACATGCTGCGGGCGCTGAATCCCAGCGAGAACGTGCTGCAGCGTGTCTATCGTGGGGTGTCGGACGTGTTCCTGCCGCGCCAGCTTCGGCCGAACTGGATCACGCGGATTGCGTTCGTGGCCCCCAAGGCCGATCTGGTGCATCCGACTGATCGCAACCGGATGAAGCATCTGCTGCGGCGAATGGTGGAACGCGAAGCGCGTGACTTGGACGGCATTCAGTGCGAGTACTTCAACGTGGCCGCGGTCAGCGCTACATCGTCGGTCCCCGGGGGGGATGACAAGCGAATTCTCAGCGGCAGCACGATGCTCGATGCCGCGGGCCGGTTGCTGGAACCGGGCGACCGGCAGAAGTTCATGGTCAGCGCATTGCCCGACGATTGGCCGCACCACTGGAACGCGGGGGACTATGTGTTCCCCAGCGTCTACCCGCAGATCCCGCCGCGGCGCGATGCCGCGCCGGACCATATCGGGTTGAACGAGGTGTTCAACTTTTTGTGCTACTGATGACGTGAACAGTGAGAGATGCACAGGGGGCTGACGCCCCCCGCTCGC
>JBBQII010000455.1:0-4067 GCA_038324795.1 Gemmatales bacterium | reverse complement strand
GCCCTCCCACTGAATCGCTTCGCTGGGCACGGCAATTGCGGTCGGCGCTTCGCGTATCGCGATGACGGCCTTGCCGAACGTGTGTGCCAACAGCCTGCCCTCGGGGTTCTCCACACTGGCGCGGACTTTCACGGTGCGGGTCTGAGCATCGAGAGCCGTGCTTACCCACGACAGCTTCCCAGTTGCGGACTCTTCGGCCGCGCCGTCGGATCGAAAAACTACGGTCTGACCGACCGATACACGGCGGGAATCTGCCAGAGGGATGTCGGCCATCACCCACATCTGCGACATATCTGCGATCACGAAGATCGGCTTGGTGGATTCGATGACCTCACCGGCAACGCCTTTGCGTTCCGTGACCGTGCCATCGAAGGGGGCAACGAGCGGCAGCAGGTTGGCAGTCGTGGTGGTCGGGTCCAGCTTCTCGGAGAGTTCTTTCGGCAGACCCAAAAACTGCACAGTCTTCCGCTGCGGCAGTTCAGCAATGTCTTCTTTGCGCAGGGCAAACCCGAGATTGATCAGTGCTTGCTGGGAGTTGAAGAGCCGTATGCTCGCCACTCGTGAAGCGGCATCGGCTTCCTGCATCTCGGCGTCTGTCCGAAAACCCGATTCATTGGACGCCCTGAGCCTTTTCAGCGTCTTCTCTTTCAGATCAACGTCCGCGACGGCTTGCAGCAACTCGGCCTTCGCCTTACCGACTTCCACTGAGTCGATCAGGGCAATGATCTCTCCCTGTTTCACGGTCTGGCCGACTTCTTTCTCGACCCGCCACAGTTTTCCGGCGACCGGAGAGGAGATTTGCGCCACCCGGTTGCGGTTGTATTGGACTTCAGCATTCGCGGTCAGCGTGGCCGTCATGGGCCGCTCGACAACCTGTCCCAGTTTCACGCCAGCCTTCTTCACGGATTCAACGGATGCGAACTGCACACGCAGGTTGTGCGTTTGACAGGTCTTTGGGTCTTTCTGAGGTTCATGTCCCGTGGGTGAGGCTTTGGCCGTCGCGATGCTGGGTGTCTCGTTCCCGTGCCCGCCGTCTTTATCGCCCATTGTGGCCGGTGCGGTCGTCGGGCCTGCGTTTGCCGACGCGAGTATTACCGTGGCACCGGTTGCCGATGCGGGGGCAGTGCCTTTAACGGCGATCTCGGCATGACAAATCGTGCAGCCTGACTCGGGCACGCCGTGCTCTGGACACCAGTCACCTGCCACACCCGTCTTCAGAATCTCGGGATGACAGATCGTGCATTTGGATTCGGCAACGCCGTGCTCCTTGCACCAGTCTGCTGCGCTCGCGCCGACCAGTTCAGGATGACACCTGATGCACCGTGAATCAGGAACACCATGTTCGACGCACCAATCCTCTTTTTCGGCCGACGCCTTTAACGCGGTGACCTCCGAGAACTTAGGCGCTTTCCAACCTGTACGGTGTCCCCAGTAGCCGATCCCCGCAATCGCCGCGAAGACGAGGATGGTGGGGATGTAGCTCAAGAGTTTCCTGACGGTTCCACGGCGGTCAACGCCGGGTTCTCCATCTTGCTTCGGTTGTTCGGTATCCATAACAATCTCCTACGAACTTCAGTTCGGTCGTGTCGATGGTCTCGTGGTCGTGGTCGCCAAGGGTCGCCCCATTGCCACGTCAATCTCGATGACGGCTTTCCGGTACGTCACGAGTGCGTCCAGATACTCTCGACGGGCATTCACGGCCCGCTCCTGTGCGGTGATCCAATCCACGATGTTCAATTCTCGGGCGCGGTAGGCACCCTCGAACAGTTCCTGATTGCGACGTAGCAAAGGCAGGATGTCTTTCTCCTGTCCTTCGACTTCGGCCTTCGCGGCCCTGACCGTGGCGCGAGCGGAGAAGGCGTCGGACCTGAGCCGATGGAGCAACGCAACGTACTCAGCACGAACTCGGTCACGGGCGGCTTGCTTCTCCGCGATCTCGCCCTGATTGCGGTTGAAGAGCGGCAGTTCCAACGACAGGCCAATGCCGAGCGATTTCTCGCCGCCCAGTTCTCGTTCAAATGCAGGTCCGAGTCCGAGGCGGGGATACTGGCCGATCACCGCCAGCCGCAGTTCCTGTTCAGCCTTCTCGAACGCCGCCTCCTTGGCCCGAAGCTCGGGTCGCCCGGCCACAAGGCGGCGGTCGAGTTCCTCGTCGCTGATGTCATCGAGAACAATGACAGTCAACGGCTCGCCGAATCCGATCAACTTCAGCGGGTACTCCGGTGGCAAGCCGAGGATTCGGTTGAGTGCCCTCATCTCCGTCGCCAGTTCGGTGCGAGCCTTCCGTACATCACGATGGGATTCGGCGAGTTCGAGTTCTGTGGCAGAACTGGCAAGCTCCGTGGCTTCACCAATCTGCCGCTGCTTTCGCACTAGATCGGCCGAAAGCTTTCGCAAATCAGCCGCTTCTTCAAACAGTGCCACAGAACGTTCCGCCGCAAGGACGGCCAGCCGTTGCTGCCGCACATCAGCGACCACCCGGTACTCCTCAGTCACCAGATCGGCTCTGACGCCAGCCAGTCCTGCGCCTGCCACCTTCTTCTGGGCGTCACTCTCACCGGGCCGCAGCAACTGGAACAGTAAATCCCCTTCAAGCACGTAACCGGACGCTCCGTCGATACCCGGCCGGGCGCTCACGCCGATTTGCGGGTTCGGCCAAAGGCCAGCGACGATAAGGGACGCAGCCGCCTCTCCCGTCCCAGCCCGCTTCGCTTGAAGCTCCGGGTTGAGTGTTAGGGCCACGACAACAAGCTCGTCTTCGTCCAGCCCATCTGACGGGTCGAACTTCGCATCGACGATCACACTGCTCTCGCGGCCGTGTTCCACAACGAAGTATCGAAGGTCGCGCTGGCGAAGGGCATCCAGTTCAGTTTGAGTTTCGAGTGGTGCGGCACGATACGTGGTACATCCCGTGAGGATGCTGGCAACGACCAGAACTGGGCCGAGACGGAAAGGTGGCATGTTGCTCCACAGGATCAATAGCGATTAACAAAGCCCGACCCGATCAGTCGGGAACGCGCAGCGACGACAGCGACAGCAAGGCTGGCAAGCGTTGGAGAGATTCAGCAGCGGAGGACGATGATCCCTGCGAGGGGACTACCGGGTGGGGCACAAGCGGAGCGGTCGAGGGGAACCCGAGTGAGTTCCGAGCAGGGTGCAGACTGGATCGAAGCGATGATCGGAATGAACAAGCAATGCGATTGGCTGTTTTTCGATACCGGCCTCACGACCGCATGTTGCGGCTGAGAACTAACGGTGAGATCAATGCAGCAATCGGTGTTTGGTGCGGCCATCGCCGTCGTGTCAGGCGCGGGCAAGATAGTTTCCATCTCGGATGCAGCTTCACCGCAGCACGTGCCCGGAGATACTTCGAGGCGCACCTCGCCATTCTGGTCCGTACAGAGCGTCAGGGGCGCAACGGCACCTAGACTCCCCGTCAGCAGGAAGCCGATCAAAACGATTATTGCGGCGGTACGTCGCACGACATGATCCTATCGCACCCATCGAGGTTGAACAACAACCGGCCGATGTGGCCGGTGTCCCGTTCTGCTAACGGAATCAACAGAATCCAGCGACAAACGAAGGCTTAGGGAAAAGGCAGGAAGGAAGTCAGACGGCGTGCCTAGTCCTTGAACCTTTCCAGATAATTCCCCTTCCTTCGATCCATTCCGGAACAGGCCATGATTTGCGTGCGAATCCCAGCGCCAACCATCGGCAAGAACTCCGAAGATTTCAGAGGTGGCAAGGTTGGCCAGCTCTAACCTCGTCAGCGCCGTTTGAAAGCTGTCCAACGAGCCATTATTGCCGTCCGCGATAGGCATGAACCCAAAGGACACATGAAAAGAGTTGTTACTATTTGCCAATGCCGCATGGCCAACTCCCTTGGGTACTCTGCTGCTTAGCACCGCCCGTGAGTCGCGACTGAACTCGCCCATGCTTTCAGATTTTGCCCGTTATACGCTTCAGGTGTGAACCCCGCGCGCGTTAGGCGATTGTTCGGTTGCGCGATCTGAAACGCGATCGACGTCTTGCCCGTCCCCGTCGCCAGTGTCAGCAGCGTCCGGTCT
>JBBQII010000454.1:0-4068 GCA_038324795.1 Gemmatales bacterium | reverse complement strand
ATCACGGTTTTCGAGAAGGAAGGATTTCACGGCATGAAAGTCGAAATCATTCGCGATCGAAATGCTCAGCTCGACTTTGAGTGATCGGCCTTATTGGGTCGCATTGCGTATTGCGATTGACCACAAAACCCGGAACTTTCGGCATGATGGATCTCGTCAACGTCACGAAGTCGTACACGCAGGGAACGCGTGTGGTGCAGGCCGTGCGCGGGGTGGACCTGCATATCACGACCGGCGAGTTCGTTTCGATCATGGGGCCTTCGGGCTCGGGCAAGTCGTCGCTCTTGCACCTGCTCGGGGCGCTCGATACGCCTTCCACCGGGCATGTCATCTTTCAGGGCTTGAACCTGCAGACGATGTCCGACCGGCAGCGTTCTCTCCTGCGACGCACGCGCATCGGCTTTGTCTTCCAGTTCTTCAACCTTATGCCGACGCTGCGGGCTGTCGAGAACGTCGCACTTCCGTTGCTTCTGGGTGGCGAACGCCGGCACCGGGCGACCGAGCGGGCCGCCCAGTCGCTTGAAAACGTCGGCATGCTGCACCGATCTTCACACTACCCCGAAGAGATGTCCGGCGGGGAGATGCAGCGCGTCGCCATCGCCCGGGCGCTCGTCAGCGAGCCCGAAGCGGTCCTCTGCGATGAGCCGACCGGCAATCTCGACTCCGCTACCAGCAAAGAAATTCTCACCCTGCTGCGGAAGCTGCCCGAACCGGGTAAGCGCTCAGTGGTGATGGTGACGCACGACCGTAAGGCAGCGGAGTACGGGGACCGCATCATCCACATCCGCGATGGCGTGGTGGCGGACGAAGAATTGCTGCGCGAACCCAGAATTGCCGATCTCAGCCCGTCCGTCGCGTCGTAAGGGAGTGCGCATGTTCCCGGTCTTTCGATCGCTCAGTCTGCGCTACCTGCGTCTCCGTTGGGAACGCGCGGCCCTTGTTGTCATCAGCATCGCGCTGGGCGTTGCCACGCTCGTCTCGACGCGCATCCTGACGCAGATTCTCGAATCTGCGGCGCACGACACCGAAACGCCGATCCCGATTGCCGACCTGTACGTGTCGAATGGCGAAATCGGTGTCAGCCGCGACGTGGCCGATGACATCAGGGCCGCACATGTCCCCGGCGTCGAAAGCACTTCGCCGATGATCTTCGAGCAGGTCCGTCTGCCCGGTCTGGGTGGACCGAACGGAGCCCCCGCCCTGCTGGTCGCTGCCAGCCAAAGCGACTTGGGATCATCCCGGGGCAGCGGCAAAAGCGCGTTTAGTTTGCAGATCATGAACTCCCGCGCCGCGCTCAGCGGCACCGGCATCTTCATCAGCCAGCACTTTCAGCAGATGCGGATCGCGGCGGGCTTGCCTGCCGATGCACCGGTGACGGTGCGCTTTGCCGATCGCGAGATGACCGTCCCCCTGGCCGGGGTGTTGCTCATCGATCAGGAGGGCAAGGCGGCCAGCTTCGAACGCAATCTGATCGCCATGGAGCTGGAACTTGCATTGCGCCTGCTCTCGACAAAAGCACCGCCCGAGGCCGGCCATTTGACCGGGCTGTTGCTGCCCGCCGCGGAGGCTGTCCGCGGCGACCGGGTCACTCGCATCGACATTCACGTTGTTAAAGGGACTGACCCCAGGACGCTGGTGGAACCGTTGCAGAAGATTGTCGGCGACCGGGCGACGATCAAGACAATCGACGACCAGAAAAAATCGACCGACGATGCCATTGCCGGCATCATGACCAGTTTCAAGCTCTGCTCCGCCGGGGCGCTGATCGTCGGATTGTTCCTCGTTTACAACGCTCTGGCGGTTAGCGTGGCCGAGCGCCGGCACGACATCGGCGTGCTGCGGGCCTTGGGGGCGACACGTTTCCAGATCGCGCGATTGTTCGCGGGTGAGGCGGCTCTGCTCGGCATTGCCGGGGCGGTGTTGGGTATTCCGCTCGGCACGTTCCTGGCGAACACTGCCGTTGACCTTGTGGCTGAAGACATCAACGCGATGTTCCTGAACTCAGACATTCGCCCGCAGCGACTTTCGTGGTTGACGATGCTGTACGCCGTACTGGCCGGCGTCGCGACCGCCCTGCTGGCCGCACTGGTCCCCGCGATTCAGGCCGCCAACGACGAGCCGGCTGACGCCGTGCGCCGGGCACCGGGGCATCGTAATCGCATCTTCCTGTTTTTGCATCGTTTCGCCTGCATCGGCCTGATTGGCGGCGGTGTTCTGGTCGTCGTCTTCCGCGAGAATCTGCCGTTCAAGGCAGGCAGCACGCTGGGCCTGTCGGCAGTGCTGGTCGGCATGTTCCTGTCGCTGCCGATTCTGGTTGCATGGCTGGCGCAGTTGATGCAGCCGGTGATCCACTGGTTTTTCGGTATCGAAGCGCGCCTGGCGGCCGACAACCTGATCCGTTCGCCGGCCCGCACCGGCGTGGTCATCGGCGCGCTCGCCGCGGGCGTGAGCCTCATGTTTCAGACTGCCGGCGTAGGCCGCAGCAACGAAGAGCCGATCACCAGGTGGATCGACGAAGTGATTCGGGCCGACGCATTCGTGTTCAGCGAATCGCTGACCTCCGCGAACTCATCGCTCTCACCGATGAACTCTGCCGTGGCGAGCACAATTCGTAACGTCGATGGCGTGGAACGCGTGGTCGGCCTGCGCTTCGTGCATCCCGAGTTCCGCGGCTCGATGATCTGCCTGGTCGCCATCGACGCGGATGACTATCAGAAAGGCACGCGTACGCGCCTGCCGGAGGGGAAACTGCCCAAGCTCGAGTCGTTCGCGGAGTTGCCGAAGGGAAACAACATTGTTGTTTCGGACAACTTCGCGGCCAAGTTCAACATGAAGGAAGGCGATGTCGTCACGCTACCGCGCCGGCGCGGCGGACCGATCGACCTGACCATCGTCGGCATCGGCCAGGATTACACGTGGAACAAAGGCACGCTGTTCATGGACCGGCAACGGTACATCGATCTGTTCGATGACGACATGGTCGATATTTTTCACGTTTACTTCAATCTGGGAACCGACAAAAAGGTCGCGCGCGAAGCCGTCGAAGAAGTGGTCACCGCGAAGAAGCTGGTTGTCGAAGACCGCGCATTCGTGCGGGAGTTCCTCGCCGGGGTGATCGACAAGGTCTACCGGATCGCGTACCTGCAGCAGATCATCATTGCCGTCGTCGCCGCGCTGGGCGTTGTTACCGCGCTGTTGATTTCCGTTCTGCAGCGTCGCCGGGAACTGGGTCTGCTGCGGGCGGTCGGGGCGACCCAACTACAAGTTCTGCGGACCGTGCTGGCCGAGGCGTTCCTGATGGGCGTCATCGGCACGGCACTGGGAATCGCCATCGGCCTGCCGATGGAGTGGTACCTGCTGCATGTGGTAATCTTTGAAGAGTCGGGATTCTGGTTTGACATGATCATCCCCTGGAAAGAAGCGCTCGGCATCGCTGTCGTCGCGGTAGGCGTCGCCACGATCGCGGGCTTGCTGCCAGCCATCCACGCCGTGCGCCTGCGGATCGTCGATGCGATTGCATACGAATGATGCGCTTGCAACCGGTGCCGGCATGTCGGACAATAACTTCACTCCCGGCATTTCTTCGGGATGCACGCTAACCCGCCGTCGAGAACGCGTTCATGTTTCGCTGCTTCATTCTTTTCCTAGTGCCGATGACCGCTGCCGCCGCCGAACCGGTTGATTTCAGCCGCGATATCCGGCCGATTCTTTCGAATCACTGCTTCAAGTGCCATGGCCCCGGTACGCAGAAGGCCGGCTTGCGCCTCGACACGCACGAGGCTGCCGTCAAGAAGGCGATCAAGCCCGGCGAATCGGCAGACAGCCTGCTGCATCAGCGGATCACCGCGAACGACTCGGAACGCATGCCGCCGAGGGAGATCCGCAAAGACCTTACTGAATCGCAGATCAGCAAACTGCGGAACTGGATTGACCAGGGAGCAACCTACTCGCGGCACTGGGCATTCATCTCGCCCAAGTCGCCGCAGCTGCCTGACGTCAAAGATGCCGCCTGGCCGAAGCAACCCCTCGATCGTTTCATCCTGTTGAAACTGGAATCGAAGCAGATCG
>JBBQII010000453.1:0-4088 GCA_038324795.1 Gemmatales bacterium | reverse complement strand
CCAGCGCTCCGCTCCGCGGCTTTACGGGTGTCTACGCCACGATCGACTTCCGCATCTTGATGTAATCCCACACCACGAACCGGTCCAAATCCCGCCCCGCGGTGAAGATCACGCGGCCCTTGGTCGTCTCGGCCATGCGGTACGCGAAACGAACATCCTCCTCGGACTGGTTCCAGCTTTGCAGCAGGAAGATGTTGATCGTGATCCCTTCCTTGGCGCACAGCATCGCTTCACGCATCGTTGCTTCTTCGGTCCGCTGGTCGGGCGGATAGAGCAGAAAGAGCGTACTGCCTTCGAAGTGGGCCGTCGGCAATCCATCGGTGATGATCACCATTTGCCGGTTTGGCGTATCCTGCGCCGCGAGGAAGCGTCGGCCCAGCTGCATCGCATGCTGGATGTTGGTGAAGTGCGGCGGAATCTGCAGTTCGCTGATGTCCGGGTCGCTCATGTCCGCCTTCAGGCGCACCCACGGGTCATGAATGGTGACCGGCTTGGGCATCAGGGCAGGGACTTCCGAAACATGCCGGGCTTTCGCGAACGTGTACATCTCGATGAACTGCAGGAAGTCGCCCGGGTACTCACTGCGAATCAGCCCGTCAAGGGCCAGGCCCATCCGCTTCACGTTGGCGTACAGGCCGTCGTAACGCATCGAGCCGGACATGTCGAGCAGTACCGTCGTCGCCGCCTTGGGATAGTTGCGCGTGCGGTGGATCTCGATGTCTTCGGGCTTCATACGCACCGGCAACGACCCGCCCGGGCCCTGCCGCAGCATGGCGTTGATCATGGAGCCGGGGATGTCCATGTTCGCGACCGAATCGCCGAACTCGTACGGCTTCGTCTGCTGAATTTCGGTCGACCCCTCGCCGACGACGCCATCCGGGTGCCTGCCGCTGCGAGACTCCTGCATCTGTGAAAACAGCGTTGTCAGCAGCCGCGACTGGAACAGCCGATAGGCTTTCGGCGTCAACTGGTAGCCCTTGCGGTCCTGTTCAAGGCCCTGCTTTTCCGCCTGATCGCGCAGGTATTCGTTGATCTGCTGCTGCAACGCTCGTAAGCCCTCGAGATCAGCGGCATCGGCGAATTCGCTGAGTTCCTCCATGTCGATGATGCCAATCTGCGCGGTCTTTTTCGCTTCTTCCATCTGCTTGAGCAGTTTGTCGATCAGTTCCAGCTCTGCCTTCACTTCCAATGCCTTCGGCACCGTCATCGACTGCCGACCCGTGAACTCGTACTTGCCCGCCAGTTCGTCAATCTGGTACTTCTCTCCCAGGCGCTCGGCCAGCGCGACGATCGACCGGGCGAACGGGTCGCGATCGTCCCCCGCCGCGTAGAACAGGTTTTCCAGATCGTGCAGCTGTTCTTCCTTCACCGCCTTCTGGAAACGCTCGGCGAGCTTTTTGGGCGGGCGGTATTTCTCGGCCATCTGGTGGAAGTTGTCCTTCGCGGTCTGCTGAACCTTCTCCGTCTCGTAGGTGGCCAGGATCTTTCGCTTGCGTTCTTCGAGCATCGCCGTAAGGGCGTCAAGGCTGGGCCCCAGGCCTTTGATCTGCGATGGATCGATGTGGACTGCCTTGGCCAGTTCCTCGTCGGTGAGCCGGCGGGTGTTGCCGTAGGTCAGTAGATGCTCCATCGCCGGCGTTGCCAGGTCGGGCGGCGGCGCGCTCGGCGACGGGAAGTTGATCGGGTCGTACTTCTGGTACGTGTGGATGATGCCGCCTAGCTGATCGCGCGTGTTCATGCCTCCAGTGTAGGGCGACGGAGCAGGCGATTGCTACTGAAGTTGAAGAGGAACATGTCCAAATTGCATCTGCAGCAATCGCACGCAGCGTTGAGAAAAGAAGAAGTGAACCACGAATAAGCCGAATCAACACGAGTAAAGCCAGAGGACTTCAGTCACACCCACAGGATAAGCCGTGCCAGTGCCTGGGATTTCATTCGTGTGATTCGGCAGATTCGTGGTTCACTTCCTGCGCCTCGCTGCTCGAATCAAAATCGCGGCGAACCAACTTGCACCTCTGCATTCAAATCATGTCGGATTCGTTCAGCCGCAGCTGAATTTCCCGTCGAAACCGCATATAGTGTCTATTCTTGATTTCACCCAGTCCGCGAACGAGGCGATGACGATGGCGACCACACCCAAAACACCCGCGACCGGTACTCCGATGAGCGGGGCCGACATCCTGGTCGAATGCCTGATCCGGCAGGGCGTTGATACGGTCTTCGCCTACCCGGGCGGGGCATCGATGCCGCTGCACCAGTCGCTGACCCGGGTCGAGGATAAGATCCGCACCATCCTTCCCCGCCACGAACAGGGCGGCGGCTTCATGGCCCATGGCTATTCCCGCACCACGGGCAAGGCCAGCGTCTGCATGGCGACGAGCGGACCGGGGGCGACCAACTTCGTCACCTGTCTCGCCGATGCCAAGATGGACTCCGTGCCGATGATCGCCATCACCGGGCAGGTCGGCACCAAGGTCATCGGCACCGATGCGTTCCAGGAAACGCCGATCGTCGAGATCTGCCGGCCGATCACCAAGCACCACTACCTGATCCAGCGGACCGAGGACATCGTCCGCATCGTGAAGGAAGCGTTCCACATTGCGACCACCGGCCGGCCGGGGCCGATCATCATCGATTTCCCCAAAGATGTGCAACAGCGCGAGATCATCCCCGATTGGGATCCGCCGATGAATCTGCCCGGCTACAAGGTCGTGGAACCTTCGTCGAAGAAAGATCTCGAGCGAGTCATCAACGAGATCCGTAACAGCCGTCGGCCGATCATCTACGGCGGCGGTGGCATCGTCCACTCCGGTGCCTCAGAGGCGCTCAAGCAGTTCGCTGAATCCACCGGCATCCCGGTCGCGTTGACCCTGCATGGTCTGGGCGGTTTTCCCAGCGAGCATTATCTCTGCCTGCGGATGCTCGGCATGCACGGGACCGTCTACTCGAACTATGCCGTCAACGAGGCCGACCTGCTGCTCGCCTTCGGCGTGCGCTTCGACGACCGCGTGACCGGCAAACTGGCCGAGTTCGCCAAGCATGGCCGAATCGTGCATGTTGACGTCGATCCTTCGGAACTCAACAAGAACAAGCACGCCCACGTCGGCCTGCACGGCGACTTGAAGTCGGCCGTCGAAGGGCTGAACAAGCTGTTGAAGGAAGAAAAGAACGCCGACCTGATCGGCGGCGGCCGCTATCCCGAGTGGATGAGCAAGATCGACGCCTGGCGCGATCAAGACCCGATTCGCTACCAGGACCGCGACGACGCGATCCTGCCACAGCATGCCATTCACCGCATGTGGCAGATTCTGAAGGATCGCGGCCAAGCCGACGACACGATCATCACGACGGGCGTCGGCCAGCACCAGATGTGGGCCGCCCAGTACTTCCACCTGAACAAGCCCCGCCAATGGGTGACCAGCGGCGGGTTGGGCACCATGGGCTTCGGCCTGCCCTCGGCCATCGGCGCGCAGGTGGCCCACCCGGACAAACTCGTCATCGACATCGACGGCGATGGCAGCTTCCTGATGAACATTCAGGAACTGGCGTGTGCGTTCACCAACAACATCCCGGTCAAGGTGCTGCTGCTCAATAATCAGCATCTGGGCATGGTGGTGCAGTGGGAAGACCGCTTCCACGGCGGCAACCGCGGGCATACCTACCTGGGTGCCGGGCACGAGGAAGAGGAGTACCCGAACTTCATCCAGATCGCCAAGGGATTCAAGGTCGAAGCGGCCAAGATCTCGGACAAGGCCGACCTCGATGAAGCGCTGGAAGCGATGATCGACTCGAAGGGTCCGTACCTTCTGGAAGTGATGGTCCCGCACCAGGAACATGTGCTGCCAATGATTCCCTCGGGGAAAACGGTGCTGGACATCATCAAAGCCTGACGGTCCCCGAAGAACCGTCCATGTAAAGCCGCGACGCACAGCAGAGCGATCGCTCCGCTGTGCGTCGCGGCTTTACATGGATGTTGCTCATCTTTTGCTCCGCACCTCTCTCCAAGCTATAATTCACGCAACGGGAATATACGTTGGAACCGATTGAGTCGGTCGTCCCCTCTAATGACGGGATGTCCCGTTCCCACC
>JBBQII010000452.1:0-4088 GCA_038324795.1 Gemmatales bacterium | reverse complement strand
GACCACTGGCCATACTGCTACACCGCTGTAGTGGCCGGGGCCAGCGTCAAGCGCGGCTATGTGCATGGCAAGTCGGACAAGACCGGTTCGGCCCCGCTCGAAGGTAACGTGCACCCGACCGACCTGCTGGCGACGATCTATCACAGCATGGGCATCGTGCCGAGCACGATCGTTTACAATCACCTCAACCAACCGCGCGAGTTGGTGAAGGGCGAAGTGATCAGCGGGATCATCGGGTAACCATCAAGTTTTCCGTTTAGCGTGCGGGCCATCGGCCCGCACGTTTTCATTTCTACAATGACCCCATGAACGAACAAGCGATTCTCCAACTGCTCGCGCAGCTTCAAGCGGGGCAATTGACGTCCGACGCGGTGGCGAAGCAACTCGCCCTGCAGGCGTCGGCCGACCTGGGTTATGCGACGGTCGATCTCGATCGCGCACGCCGGTGCGGCTACCCGGAAGTGATTCTCTGCCAGGGCAAGACGGCCGAGTGGGTCGAAGGCGTCGTCCGCCGACTGATCGACGCGAAGCAAGACTGCCTGGCCACGCGCGTGAATGCCGAACAGGCGGCGCATTTGGCGAACCAGTTTCCCGAAGGGCAGCAGGACCTTCTGGCAAGAACATTCTGGCTGCCGACGCCCGGCGCGCGAGCCGCAACCTCGGGGAACGTCCTCGTCGTCACGGCCGGCACAGGCGACTTGCCCGTCGCACAGGAAGCCGTTGTCACGGCGCGGGCGCTGGGTGCGAACGTCGAGTTGATCGTCGATGTCGGCGTGGCGGGGATCCACCGCATTTTGAACCAGCGGCAGCGGCTGGCGGAGGCCGACGCAGTGGTCGTATGTGCCGGGATGGACGGAGCACTGCCGAGCGTGGTAGGCGGGCTGGTCGATTGCCCGGTCATCGCGGTGCCGACGAGCATCGGCTACGGGACCTGCTTCAACGGTGTTGCCCCGCTGCTGACGATGCTGAACGCCTGCTCGGCCAATGTGGTCGTCGTGAATATCGACAGCGGCTTCAAGGGCGGCTATGTCGCGGCGCTGATGGCGAAGCGGGCACGCGTCAGGGAATGATGGCGTCCTCTTGTTCCCTATCCCCCGGCTTAGCGGGGGAAAGGGTTAGGGTGAGGGGGTTCGGGACTTGCGTATCGCGAGGTTCCTCCCCCTCACCCCGGCCCTAACCCCCGAAGCGGGGGAGAGGGGGAGAAGAATCGTTCGCGGCAACAAATTGAGGGTTACGATGGCCAAACCGGACCACCCTTCAACCCGCCGCCGGTCACCGATGGTTTCGGGCCGGTGGACTGTCGTCTGGCTGCTGGTCAGCTTCGCGATCACGGCTACGATCATTCCACTGGTGATGAAGAAGCCGCTCTGGCTCGAGATGGAATACGTCGTCATTGCCTGGTGGGCCATCTGGGCGCTGCTGCTGACGAAGTTGCTTTACACGGGCGAACAGGTCAGCGATGACCACAAGTCAGAAGAGGCGAAGGAAGGATCCGGGCCGGACATCGGTTCGGGCTGTTCCAATCTCAATGGCTGTTCGGGCAGGGGTGTCGACGCTGAAGGCTGGGCGATCATTCTGGGCATCCTTGCTCTTCTGGTCCTGATCTTGGTATTGATCGAGTTCGTGATCCCGCTGTTGTTCGCGCTGGCGTACTTCCTGATTCGCGGCATGCTGGTGCATGTGGTGGCCGAGCGGGACTTCTGCAAGGGGCGGCTGGGGATGAGCTTTCTGCATGGCGGCTTCCGGGCTACGGTTTATTCCGCGCCGCTGGCGCTGGTCGTTTACGTGGTTCACTATGTTCAGATGCGGGCATAATCGGGCCGGATCCTTCGCATTTCCCTGACCGGGCAAGCGGGTGTGGCATATCATTGCGGTATGTCCGATCCCGTAATTCGTTTGACCGAGATGCGTGCTTACTACGGCAAATTTCTGGCCGTTGACGGGCTCAACCTGGAGTTGCACCGGGGCGAACTGTTCGGACTGCTCGGGCCCAACGGGGCGGGCAAGAGCACAACGGTGAAGGTGCTGATCGGTCAGCACCACCCGGCCTGCGGTTCCGCGACGGTCTGCGGCTTCGATGTGGCCCGCAACTGGCAGGCGGTCAAACCGTTCTTCGGCTACGTGCCCGACCGCGAAAATCACTTCGACGAGTTCACCGGCCGGCGCAATCTCGAGATCTTCGCCGGGCTCTACAACGTGCCGAAGGCACGGGTGAAGGAATGTCTGCAGCTCGTGGAACTGGATGAAGTCGGCGAGGTTCCGGTCCGCGGCTACTCGATGGGCATGCGCAAGAAGCTGCTGCTGGCCCGAGCGCTGTTGCATCGGCCGTCGATTCTGTACCTTGATGAGCCGACGGCCAATCTCGATATCCACTCGTCTGCGATCGTGCACCGTCTGTTGCGGCAGCACGTGAAGGAAGGCGGCACGGTGCTGCTGACCACGCACAACATGCAGGAAGTCGAAGCAATCTGCGATCGCGTGGCGATCATGTGCAAAGGGAAGCTGATCGCGCTCGATACGCCGCTGGCATTGCGGCAGCAGCACACCGAGCGCAAGATCGACGTGATCCTGAAGGACAACGAGCGACTTGTATACGATCTGGATGTCGACGAGCACCGTCGCAAACTGGCCGACCAGATGCGCGACGGGCGGATCGCCTCGCTGCACACGCGTGAGTTCGATTTCCATTCCACGTTTCTGAAGTTGACCGGCACCCAGTTCGACTGACGACCCCGAGGCTCTTCAAACATCATGCGTTGGCACATCCTCAAAGCGCTGTTGCTCAAAGAAGCCCTCCGCCATGCAACCAACCGCGGCGGCCTGCTGCTGGCGGGGTTGCTCGTGACGGCATCGCTGGTGATGGCGGCGCTCAACCCCGCCGGCGAGAAGACGACACAACTGATCGGCGGCATCCATCACTGCTTCGTCCATGCGGAGGACTTCGACGGCCCGTTCGTGAAGCATCTGCAGGAGTCGATGCCGCCGGAACTTCGCAAGCTTGTCTTTTTCAAGAAGCTCGACCCGGATCTCGGCCCCGACCAGACGGTCGTTTACCCGACCGGGACCGGCGCGATCCAGATCCGCAAGGCTCCGACCGGGCCCGATGGCGAACCGCGCTATCTCATCTGGGTCTGGCATCCCGCGGGCGACCGCTCGGGAATGGAGATTTACGAATCGTGGTTCAGCCGGGAGGCGTACCGCTTCGCGCATCAGCAGGCGATCGAACGCCTGAATGCGAAAGGACTGGACGGCGCGAAGCTGCTGCCGATGCCGGACCTCAACCGCGATGATCTCTGGAACAATCGTCTGGTCGAACAGCAACTGCAGGCCCAGGTGCGATCGCTGGGCGGCACACTGCCGGAGATCGAATGGCGCGAGTCGCCGCTCGTCGGGCCGGCGCTCGACATGCACGCGGCGATTAACACCGCTCTCGTGATGTTCTCGCTGTTTTTCACCTGCGTTTACCTGATGCCGGCGCTGACATGTGAAGAGCGCGAGCGCGGCCTGCTGCTGGCGCAGGTGCTGTCGCCGGCGCGGGTGCGCGAAATCCTGGCCTCGAAGTTCTTCTTCTACCCGACCTTCGGGATCTTTTTGGCCACGCTGCTGGCGGGGATCCAGAATCCCGCGGTACTGCTCAAGCCGTTCTTCTGGCTCGCGATCATCAGCCTGGCGATGGGCAGCCTGGGCATCGGCATGAGCATCGCTTCGCTGGCCCGCACGCAGCGTTCCGCCAGCCTGGGCGCGCTCTGCTACATGCTGGTGGTTGCGATGGTGCTCTTGATCTGCCAGCAGAACAATATCACATGGATTCCATACCTGACTCTCGAGTACCACGCCCCGCAAATCCTGCACGCGGTGCTGACCAACCAGACGCGCGAGTACCACTGGTTCAACCTCCTTGGCTGCACCGTCCTGGCGATCGCATGGGTCTTTGCCGCGGGGTTTCTGTTCCGGAAACGGGGATGGCAGTAATTTCATTTAGTCATTGGTCATTGGTCATTGGTCATTAGTGGTGACTCATCATTTCGTTCGACCAACTCTGGGACCTGGCACCCGCTGCAGCAACGCTAATGACCAATGACCAATGA
>JBBQII010000451.1:0-4102 GCA_038324795.1 Gemmatales bacterium | reverse complement strand
AACACTTTGCCGCTGACACTCGGCGGCGTCTTCTTCCTGTCCGTCTTCGCCGTGCTGTTGACGAACACCATCACGCCCGCGCTGGGCGACATCGTCAAGGGAATGCAACGGGCGTTCAAGATCAGTGAATCGAGGGTGCCGATCTGGAGCGACCTGTCTTCCAACAAGTTCTTGCTGATGACGCTGGCGGTCACCATCGCCGTCACGATGGCGATCGGCATCGTCCACAGTGACCCGAACGCACGGTTGGGCGGGCTGATCGACTTTACACCGTGGCCAAGCCTGCTCGTGGGGGTGCTGACCATTCTCAGCTACGGCTTCGCTTCGCAGTACATCGCGATCGCCTACGGCAATCGCGCTCGCGGCTACTTCGTGCTGTTCCTGTTCTTCGCCTGGTTCGTGCCGATCATCATCGGCATGATTATCATGGCGCAGGAAAGAGAAGTGGGCGGCTACGTCCTGACGATGAGCCCGATCATCGGCATCACACTGGCCGGCACGGGCCTCCCGCGAGTCGACCAGGACGTGCTGCAAGTTCTCAGTATCGCCCCTGTCGCCGCTCTTTCCCTCATCTTCATGGTGCTGCTGTTCCGAGAAGAGCGCAAGCTGAGGGACGAGATCATCGACGAGCACGAACGCCGCGAACACAACCGCCGCAAGCGCGCCGCGAAGGAAGAAGAAGAATACGAACAGGAACGCCCGCGGCGCGACGACGATGAGCGTCCGCGCCCGTAGGCACGCGGTCAAGGGAGTCTCACCATTCTGCTACCCGACCGGAGACGCGCCGACTTTCGTGAGACTCGCGCAAAATGTGAGACTCGTCAATACCCGCTTACCCGATTCAACGGGTGAACTATCCCCGCGCCCGGCGGCATCGAGGAGTTTCTACCGAATTCAGTCCTCTCCGTGAAAGACATGCAGGGCTGACAGGGGATCCCTCGTTACAGGCAAGTCCGCTTCAAGGTCGGCAAGGAGCATTGATGTCCGCCATTGATGGCAGCAAGGCAAGGATTTCCCGGTCGGAATGGGGGCTCATCTTCGTCCTGGTGGCAATCCAGTTCACGCACATGGTCGACTTCGTGATCATCATGCCGCTGGGCGGCAGGCTCATGAGGGAACTGTCGCTGAACGAATCCCAGTTCGCGCATGTCGTCTCGTCGTACGCCTGGGCCGCCGGGATCACCAGCCTGCTGGCATCGTTTGTCATGGACCGGTTCGACCGCAAATCAGTGCTGATCATCATGTACGCGGGGTTCGCGGTCAGCACGCTGGTCTGCGGATTGGCCGAGGGTTATGAATCGCTGCTGTTGGCCCGCACGCTGGCCGGCGGCTTCGGCGGTACTGCGGCAGTCGCACTGATGTCAGTCATCGGCGATGTCTTCCCGCCCGAGAAGCGCGGCCGGGCAGCCGGGGCGGTGATGTCGGCATTCGCGCTCGCATCGATCGCCGGTTTGCCGATCGGCCTGATGTTCGCGGAATGGTTCGGACGGGGTGCCCCCTTCCTGTTGCTCGCCGGGTTGAGCGGCATCATCTGGTTGATCGCGCTGGTGAAGTTGCCACACATTCGCGGGCATCTGCTGCTGAACCGCCCCGACCGCCTTCGCGAGTTCGTCAATGTCGTCAGCAACCGGAACTATATCGGCGCGTTCTGCTTCACGCTGTTCCTCGTTCTGGGTACCTTCTCGGTCGCCTCGTTCATCGGCCCGTACCTGACCGCCATCAACGGCTGGACCGAGTTTCAACTCTCGCAAATCTACTTCGTCGCGGGGACATGCACGCTGATCGGAATGACGGTCATCGGCCGTCTCGCGGATCGAAGGGGGCGTTTGACGCTCTTCCGCATTCTCGCATGCGGTGCCCTGGTGATGGCCTTGGTCGTGACCAACCTGCCCTCCGGCCCGCTGTGGGTCGCGGCGATCACCATGAGCGCGTTCATGGTGACGGCCGCGGGCCGAATGGTACCGATGCAGGCTCTTCTGCTAGGCGTGGCGAGGCCCGAGAGCCGCGGTGCATTCATGAGCGTGAACACCGCAGTCCAGCACGCCGCCACCGGCCTGGCCCCTCTGGTCAGCGGCATGATGCTGACCATCAGACCAGGCACCGTCATCGGCTTCCCCAACGTCGGCCTCTTCGCCGCCGGCACCGCCGCCGTTTCGCTACTGCTCGCAGGGATGCTGCGCCCCGCGCCAGCGGACAAGTCGCCATTGGATGCGGATGGGGTGGTGGGGGCGTAGAGATTTGCAAAGAGTCGGCGTAGCGTGAGTCAGAATACCTCTTCCACTGCTCCACATACAGTGGACCCCGAAAACCGGACCACCGAGTAAGCTGCTCGGATGGTCCATGAAAGGGGAACAGATGACTGGCAAGCGGAAGCAACACACGGCGGCGTTCAAGGCCCAGGTCGCGTCAGCGACGATCAAGGTCGACCGGACGGTGAACGAACTGGCCGATCAGTATGGTGTTCATCCGACGTTGATTAACGGGTGGAAGAAGCACCTGCCCGCGGGGATCGAGTGGGTGTTCGCGACGGGGTCGAAAGCGAGCGGCCCTGCCGACGATCACCAGTCGGAACATTACGGGGAGATCGGTCGGTTCAAGATGGAACTGGAGTGGCTGAAAGAAAGCGGCCGTCTTCGGCTGAGTTGAAGATGGGGTCCACTGAAGCCTGCTCGCCGAAGGTTCCCCCTCAATTGCGCGAATTGCGAAGGCGGAACCGCAGGTCATCAGGGAACGACCAGGCGGGCTTTCCGGGACGCAATGCCGATCGTGGCGATCGTGCCGGCGTTAAACTCCAGCGCGTCCGCCTCGATGCCGTCCGAGAAGATGACTCCATTTTCAGGAGTCATCGATTCAATTACCATCACAGCGCTGGCTTTGAGCGTGCCGCAGACCAGCCCCGCCTGGCTCGTGCGGCTCACAAACGGCTCGCGCACCGCCCAGAGTAGAAGTGAGTCATCCAAGTTCAGCCGCGGCGGCACGATCCGTTCCCGATCCCGGTCCTGCTCCGCCGCGATGCCTGCCGCCATGTTGAATACAGATGACATCCATCCAGTTGATCCTGCCCCCGTCGAGATCAAGACCCCGCTGGACGAATGCGATTCCGTGCGCCGTTCTACCGTAATCTTGTAACGTGCCGACACGTGGCTGCGCATGCCGACGAAAAAATCGTTGAAGGCCAGAAGCTGCTGGCCATCCTGCAATTTCACCTCGGCCAGCGTTGCGTTGCGGATGCGGCCCTTTCCCGCCAACACGGTCTTAATTGCATTCCGGGCGTCCTCCAGTTGGAACGGCAGCAGCACGCCGTCGAACCGGGTCGGGTCGGGGTTCACACCGATAATCGGCGCGTCGCCCACATACTTGGCGGCGTTAGCCACCAAGCCATCCTGACCCAACACCACCACGGCCGTGCTCATGGAGAAGTCGTAATTCGGCATGAGTGAGAGGTCGATGACCTGTACAGGCACGCCAAAATCGAGGTCGCGCGTCAAACGGCTGACGGCGTCGCGGTAAACAACGTCCTCATTCTGGAGCAGTTCGAAGTCAGAATCGTCGGCCTGCTTTTGCAGCGTCGCAGCCTCTTCAAGACGGCCGGCGCGGGCGAGGGCAGCCGCCTTATTGGCTTTGAAGCGGTACTTCGCCTGGCCGCGTGTGCCCCAACGGTGCAATAGGCCCGCCAGACGCGTTGGCCGCGTTATGACCGTAAGTCGCTCGGTCGCACGGTACACAAATCACCTGTTTGTTTGGCCTTTGCCTTTCGGCGTCTCGGCCGACGATTTCGGCAGAAGCGATTGCAGCAAGTCCGGCGTAATGTTTAACTGTCCGATCTTCTCGGCGTTCCTTGCCAACTGGTCGAACGCTGAGGAGATCATTGTTCCCGGCTGGGCATCTCCCTGCACGGCGAGAAGCACCCGCCAATCGATATCCCGCACCGGTGCCAGAATCGCCTGCAGGCTTGCCCCGCGTGCCTCAGCTTCCTTGCGCTCGTTGGCCGTTCGCGTCTCAACGAGTTGCGAGCGCTGTTGCTCCACCGCGATTTCGCCCGCCATTTTCGTCTCGCTCACATGCCGCTGCTTCTCGGCGACGATGATTTCGGTCTTGAACT
>JBBQII010000450.1:0-4116 GCA_038324795.1 Gemmatales bacterium | reverse complement strand
CATCGCCTTCCCGGTCGAGAATCAGAAGATCTGGAACCTGACCCGCGACGGTAAGTGGGACGATGCCCGACAACTGTACCGCTGGTCGGCACCGTTGATGAAGCTCGACACGTCGCCGAAGTTCGTGCAGTACATCAAGCTGCTGATCCAGGAAGCCGGCCTTGGCTCGGAATGGGTGCGTGCACCGCGGCAACCGCTGGCCGGGGCAGAGCGCGAGCGTGTACTGGCGATCATCCGCCGCGGCCTGCAAGCGCGACCGGGCAAGTGAACCGGAGCACTCGATATGCTGCAGCGCGTTCAAGTCATCGATTCACACACCGCGGGTGAGCCGACGCGCGTGGTGATTGCCGGCGGGCCGGACCTGGGCGCGGGGTCGATGAGCGTTCGCAGGGATCGCTTCCGCGATGAATTCGACGGCTTCCGATCGGGCATTGTCAACGAGCCGCGCGGTTCCGACGTGCTGGTCGGCGCGATCCTTACGGAGCCGCACGAAGCGGATTGCCGGGCCGGGGTGTTGTTTTTCAACAATGTCTCGGTTCTCGGCATGTGCGGCCATGCAACGATCGGCCTGGCGGTCACGTTCGCGCATCTGGGCTGGGTGAAGCCGGGAACGTTCAAACTCGATACTCCGGTCGGCACCGTCGAGGTGCAGTACCACGGCGGGCAGTCCGCGACGGTGGCCAATGTCGTCAGCCACCGTTTTCGCAAGTGCGTCAACGTCGCTGTACCCGGCATCGGCACCGTGACGGGCGATATCGCCTGGGGCGGCAACTGGTTCTTTCTGACGGACGCGCCGTCGGACATCCCGCTGACTGTTGGACATGCGGAACGCCTGACTTCATACGCGAAACAAATCCGCCGGGCACTGGATGACGCCCGGATCACCGGGGCCGACGGGCAAGAGATTGACCATGTCGAACTGGTCGGCCCCGCGCACGATCCGAATAACCAAGGCCGTAACTTCGTGTTCTGCCCCGGCGGCGCGTACGACCGTTCGCCGTGCGGCACAGGCACCAGCGCGAAGCTGGCCTGTCTCGCGGCCGATGGGAAGCTGGCCCCCGGCAGCGTCTGGCGGCAGGAAGGAATTCTGGGTACGGTCTTTGAAGGGCGATACGAAGTGGTCGATGGCGGCATCCGCCCGTTCATCACCGGCGATGCTTACGTGACCGCTGAAGGGACGCTGCTGTACGACCCCGCCGACCCGTTTCGCCAGGGGATCCGTTCATGAAGAGAGTCGTGGTTGTGGGCGGCGGCGTCATTGGGGCGGCCTGCGCGTACTACCTGGCGAAAGCCGGCCGTGCGGTGACGATCGTCGACAGCGGCGCGTTCGGCAGCGGCTGCTCACATGCGAACTGCGGCTACGTCTGCCCCAGCCATGTGCTGCCGCTGGCGGGGCCGGGCGTCCTCTGGTCGACGTTCAAGACCGTGCTGAAGCGCAACTCACCGTTGAAGATCCGGGCCGGTGTCGTCATGCGTGACCCGGGCTGGTTTCTCGGCTTCGCGCGGCGATGTACGCGTTCGCGCATGTTGCGCGCGGGCGTGCCGATCCAGGCACTGCTGGCGTCGTCGCGAGGCCTGTTCGATGAACTGATGCAGACCGAATCGCTTGCCTGTGAATGGGAAAAACGCGGGCTGTTGTTCGTCTTCCGTTCGCACGCAGCCCTGGAGCATTACGCGGAAACCGACGCGATCCTGCGCGAACAATTCGCGATGCCCGCCCGCCGTTTCGATGGCCCCGCCCTGAACGCCCTTGAGCCTACACTGCAACCGGGCCTGGCGGGCGGCTACCTGTACGAAAGCGATGCCCACCTGCGGCCCGATCGGCTGATGAGCGAATGGCGGCGCGTGCTGTTGCACCTGGGTGTCGAGATCCGCGAGCAGTGCAAGGTGGAGGGCCTGTTGACGAGCGCTGGCCGAGCCGTCGGCGTGCGAACCGCGGCGGGCGACATTGTGGCCGATGAAGTCGTGATCGCCACCGGGGCGTGGACGCCGCATCTCGCGCGCGATCTAGGCTGCCGCGTGCCGATCCAGCCGGGCAAGGGCTACTCGATCACCTACCCGCGCCCGGCCGTGTGCCCGACCATCCCGATGATCTTCGAGGAAGACCGTGTGGCCGTCACGCCGTTCGCCACCGGGTTCCGCATCGGCTCGACGATGGAGTTCGCCGGTTACGATACGACGTTGAATGAAGACCGCCTCGCGCTGCTGACCACGGCCGCCGACCGCTACCTGCGCGAGCCGATCCGCGGTGAGCCGACCGGGAAATGGTGGGGCTGGCGACCAATGACGCCCGACGGATTGCCGCTGATCGGCCCGGCCCCGGCCCTGCCGAACGTGATGTTGGCCGCGGGCCACAACATGCTCGGCCTGTCGATGGCACCCGCAACCGGCAAGCTGGTCGCCGAACTCATCACCGGTGCAAAGCCGCACATCGACCCGACCCCGTACACCGCCCACAGATTCTGAAGAGGCCTTCCGCATGAGCCGCGCCGCGCTTCTCCTGTCCCCATGGTTGCTGCTGATCGTTACGTTGCCGAGCCGTGGCGAAGATCGCCAGCGCTTCGTGCCGACGGCGGAAGCACTGGCGTCCGCGTACGATCGGCAACGGCCGCCGCTGCCGCGCGTGCTGAATCAGACCATCGAACCGCACTGGATCGATAACGGACAGGCCTTCTGGTATCGCCGGGACCTCAAGGGCGATGGCCATGAATTCGTGCTGATCGAATCGGCCATCGGCAAACGCGCCCCGGCCTTCGACCATCGGCGACTGGCCGAGTCACTGGCGAAAGCATCGGGCGGTAACGCGAAGCCCGAACGGCTGCCGTTCAACCAGTTCACGTTCACCGATGGCCGAAAGAACGTGCGGTTCCGCGTCGGCGACAACTGGTGGGAATGCAGCCTTGATGACTACGAATGCCGCAAGTCGACCACCCCTGCCGACGATCGCAAACCGCCCGCGCGCGGCGATCGCTCGCCCGACCTTCGCCGGACGGTGATCACGCGCGATGGCAACCTGTTTGTGCGCGACAAAGACGGTTCCGAGAAGCAGATCACGACCGATGGCAAAGGCAACGTTCGCTATGTGATGGCCGAGTGGTCACCCGATTTGAAAACGCTCTCAGCGTTCCGCCTGGAACCGGGTGACGACAAGGAAGTGTTCCGCATCGAATCGTCACCCAAGGATGGCGGACGGGCACGGTTGCAGCGCAACGCCTATCCGCTGCCCGGCGACAAGCTGGCGACCTACACACTGTTCCTCTACGACCCGGCAACGGGAATGCCGATCAAGACCGATGCCCCGCCGGTCGATCTCGATTCACCGCGCATCCACTGGTCGGCCGACGGTTCCGCACTGACCTATGAAAAGGCCGATCGCGGCCATCAGCGGTTCCGATTGATCGAAGTCGATGCACGCACCGGTAAGTCGCGGGCGATCATCGATGAGTCATCCGAGACGTTCATCTGGACCCGGCACTTCGAACAGCGTTCGGTGCCGATCGTTACGCGGTTGAACAAAAGCAACGAGTTGATTCATTCGTCCGAGCGCAGCGGCTGGCGGCATCTGTACCTCGTCAATGGTGCCACGGGCAAGGTGAAGAACGCGATCACCGTCGGCAAGTGGGTGGTCCGCGGCATCGATCGCATCGACGAAGACACCCGCCAGATCTGGTTTCGGGCCAGCGGTACGATCGGCGACCAGGACCCGTACTTCATCCATCATTACCGTGTGAACTTCGATGGCGGCCATCTGCTGCGACTGACCGAAGGCAACGGGACACATACCGTGCAATGGTCGCCGGCGAACGACTACCTCATCGACACCTACTCCCGCGTCGATCTGCAGCCGGAACACATTCTTCGCCGGGCGGATGGCGGAAAGGTGTGCGAAATCGACGTGGCGGACAACAGCGCCGCCGTGGCCGCAGGCTGGAAGGCACCTTCTGTGTTCACCGCTGTCGGTCGGAATGCCGACGACATCTGGGGCGTGATTTACCGCCCGACCGACTTCGACCCGGCCAAGAGCTACCCTGTGATCGAGAGCATCTACGCCGGGCCGCACGGTGCGTTCGTGCCGAAGGCGTTCTCCAACGAGAGACGCTTCGCTCATCTTACCGA
>JBBQII010000449.1:0-4149 GCA_038324795.1 Gemmatales bacterium | reverse complement strand
CTCCCAAAGGGGGCGGCGTGCCGAAGACATTGGTCCAAGTGGCCAAGAAACTCAAAGTCGAGAACGACAAGCAAGCCAAACGGGAAGGCGACGACAATATCAGGTTCGATGAAGTCTGGGTCGTCTTCGATACTGATGAGCATCCCAACATCGATGAAGCTCGCAGAATGGCTGACGCCAATGACATCAAGGCTGTGCAGCCCAATCCTTCGTTTGAACTATGGCTGCTTCTGCACTTTCGAGACAGCCCCGGGCAGCAGCATCGGGACAAGATTCGGGAATTGTTGAAGGCTTATGTGAAGGGCTACGACAAGCATGTCGAATATGACGACTTCGAGGCATGTGAGTTGGCCGCGGAGACAAGAGCTGAAAAGCTTGAAAAAGTAGCGAAAAGCGCTAGAACACCGCATCATAACCCGACAACTGAAATGTATCTCTTGACCCGTTCAATCCGTGGCTCGGCAGAGTTGGTTGCGGCGACGCCGGTGGCGTCGCCGCTAAAATCACCGCACCTGCAAGAATGTTGTCTGGCGGTTGCTGGTCATCGTTTCCATCACTTCCTGCTGGATGTCGATAAACGCCTTGGCGCATTCGGGGTCGAACTGTTTGCCTGCCATCTGGCGGACTTCTTCAAAGGCCACTTCCGGCGGTCGGCCCTTCTTGTCGGCGTGATACGGGCGGTTCGAGGTCATGGCGTCGAAGGCGTCGGCCACGGCCACGATGCGTGCCAGTTGCGGGATGGCGTCGCCGGCCAGTTTGTCGGGATAGCCGCGGCCGTCCCAGCGCTCGTGATGCGACCGGACGATCGGCAACACGGGGTGCAGGTCGGGGATCGTCGAGATGATGGCGGCACCTTTCACGGTGTGCGTCTTCATGATCTCGTATTCGGCATCGGTCAGCTTGCCGGGCTTGCGGAGAATCTCATCGTCGATGCCGATCTTGCCGATGTCGTGCAGCGGCGTGCCGATACGGATGAGATCGATGTCCTTGGCTGAGAGGTCGAGTTTCTGGGCCAGCAGCAACGAGTAGTTGGTGACACGGGCAGTGTGGCCACCGGTGTACTCGTCGCGAAGTTCGACCGCCTGCGCGAGAATCGTAATCGTGTTCAGGAACAGGTCGCGCTGGCGGCGCAGCAGGCTGGCGCATTCGATGCCGGCCGACACGTGGGCGGCCAGTGCATCGGCGAGGTGCAGATCGTCTTCGTTGAATGCCTTCTGCCAGTAGCTGCGGTCGAGGTGCAGTACGCCCAGGCGCTTGCGCGGCGTTCGCAGCAGCACGCACAGGACCGAGGCCATCGCCCCGTCGGCAATACTGACGGCCCCTTTCAGCTCGGCATCGTCTTCAACCGAACAGCAGAGGATCGATTCACCGCGGCCGAAGCAGCGATGGGCCAGCTTCTTGCTGAAGTGGAACCGCCCCGGCGCTTCGCCGCGGCCCGATGCGAGTGCCCGCAAACGCAGGCCGCCGTCGGGAGCGTCCGCGAGGACGATCGCCCCGCGCTGGGCATCCAGAACGGAGACCGCATCGTTCAGGATCGCATGTAACAACTCGTCTTCGCTTTCGGTCGTAACGAGATGGTGACCCGCACGCAGCAGGGCCATCATCTGATCGCCCGCGCGGGGACAGTGATTGCGATCGAAAGCCAGGCGTTGGAAGCCTTCTTCCCACGATGAGCTGGTGGAGGCTTCGACAAGAATCTGGTCGGAGGGAGGCCCGTTGGGGGTGTCGACCGCCTCGACGATTTCGACCATCATCGCGACTTTGCCGAACTGGATGATGTCGCGGGCATGGAGCTGGCGCTCGCCATTGCCGAGGCGCACGCCGTTGACGTAGGTACCGTTGGTGCTGTCCAGATCACGGACCCACCATCCGTTGTCAACCATGCGGACTTCAGCATGACGGCGGCTGACCGAACTGTCGTCGAGCACGATTTCCAGTGTGCCCAGTCGGCCGGCGCGAAGCAGGGATTCCGATTCCCATACCTTGCCTTTCACGTCACCGCTGATGCCGCGGAGGCGTAACGGCTGTTTCATGACCCTGGCTCCCTGATGGCGACAAGCGACCGACCGTGGAGCATCCCTGCACCCGAATGAGTCTACAGTCTAGCATATTTCAAGGCACGACAAACGTTTCATCCGATGCAGGCACGAAAATCTAGGTCGCGGTTTGGGCTGGAGCAAAAGAATCGCGTCGGGAAGTCGGCCGGCACGGGCAGTGGAATCGTTACAACCGTACTGCCCTACCCCGCATTCTGGCGAATTTGGTTATACGCCTGCCATGTAGCCGCATTCGCAAGAATGCGGGATGGGTCGAGTAATCAGACCGCATTCTTACGAATGCGGCTACATGGCAGGCGGACTCATCGGAAATTTGGCATGATTTCAGCCGGGAACTGCGATAACATACAGTAGTTCATATTCCCGCCGGAGCCATCGCTGTGACTCATCCTCTCCTGTTCTCGCGTCGTGAAGCTCTAAAGTCCGCAGGGTGCGGCTTCGGTATGCTGGCCTTCGCGGGCCTGGCTAATGCCGTCACGCAGGCACCCGTTGTCGCGCCGAAGGCAAAGCGCGTCATCTTCCTGTTCATGCAGGGAGGTGTCAGCCATGTCGACTCGTACGACCACAAGCCGCGCCTGGATCGCGATGACGGCAAGCAGTTCTCATTTGACGACGCACGCACCATCGCCAACTCCGGCAAGCGCGGCTCGTCGCAGCGTGTGATGAAGCCGCTCTGGAAGTTCGCCCAGCATGGCCAATCGGGCCGTTGGGCGTCCGATCTGTTCCCGAATGTCGCGCACCACGTCGATGACCTGTGCTTCCTGCACGGCATGCACACGGAAGGCGTCGCCCACGGCCCGGCCACGTTGTTCCTGCACACCGGTTCGACCAACTTCATCCGGCCGTCCGTGGGGTCGTGGATCAACTACGGTCTGGGCAGCGAGAACGACAATCTGCCCGGCTTCGTGTCGGTCTCCCCGTCATCGGGCAACGGCGGCCCGCGCAACTACGGCAATGCCTTCCTGCCCTCCGTCTATCAGGGAACGGCCATCGGCAAGGCGGGGGCCCCTGCCAGCGAAGCGACCATCCGCAACCTGCAGAACGCCATGTTCGACCGGGATGCCCAGCGCAAGCAACTCGACCTGCTGCAGGCCATGAACGCGGAACAGGTTAAGCGCGTCCCCGGCGACAGCGAAGCGGAAGCGGTCATCAAGTCGTATGAACTCGGCTGGCGCATGCAGCAGAACGCGCCGGACATCCTGGACCTGGCGAAAGAAACCACACAGACAAAGTCGCTGTACGGCATCGGCGAAAAGGCGACCGACAACTTCGGCAAACAGTGCCTGATGGCCCGCCGGCTCGCGGAAGCGGGCGTACGGTACATCCAGGTGACCTACGGCGACAACGGCGCGAACCCCGCATGGGATCAGCACTCGAACCTCCCGCAGCACGGCGTGCATGCCCGTGCCTGCGACAAGCCGATTGCCGGCCTGCTTGCCGATCTGAAGCAGCGCGGCCTGCTCGACGATACGCTGGTCTGGTGGGGCGGCGAGTTCGGCCGCACGCCGTATGCCCAGGGAAACGGCACCGGCCGCGACCACAACCCGGCCGGCTTCACCGTCTGGCTGGCCGGTGGCGGCGTGAAGCCCGGCTTCGCGTTCGGCGCGACCGACGAGTTCGGCTCGCAAGCCGTGACCGACAAGGTCCACATGCACGACCTGCACGCGACCATCCTGCACCTGCTGGGATTGAACCACGAGAAACTGACGTACCGCTACAGCGGCCGGGACTTCCGGCTGACCGATGTACACGGACGCGTGGTCAATGAGATTATTGCGTAGCCGGGGAAATGAGTGTGCACCCCGGCTGGGGTGCACGCTGAACGAGTATCACTTCTTTTCGTTCGCGGTGCCTTCGATGATGACCGATGTCGATTCGTTCTGATCGGTCACGATCGTCAGCTTCCGCTTCAATTCGCCTGCCTGGGTCGGCTTGAACGAGATGGTCACGTTCTGGATCGGGCTGGGAATCTGCAGGTATTTCACGGTCAGCCCTTCACCTTCACCATCGATCTTCGTGATGCGGAACGGCTTGTTGCCGCGAACGATGATGATCCGGTCGGTCTGCTGATCGATGTCGACTGCGTCGAGCC
>JBBQII010000448.1:0-4159 GCA_038324795.1 Gemmatales bacterium | reverse complement strand
GTCAACGTCGCCCCGGATAAGGCACGCGTGCTGCTGATCGACGGTGAAGCCCGCTGGGAGCAGCATTATCTGCAGACCGCCCTGTCGCGTGATGAAACGATGCAGACGCAAAGCGTGATCTTCAGCCAGCCGCGCATTAATCTGGTGAAGGAGGCGGACATCGCCTCGCTGGGATTGCCGTCGCTGACGCTGCCGTCGGCCGACGAGTTGAACCGGCAGGATTGCATCATCCTGGGGGACGTCGCCCCGGAACAGTACTCGAACGCGGAACGGGCGAGGCTGGAACGCTTCGTCGCGGAGCGCGGCGGCACGCTGGTCGTATTGGCCGGCAAGCGGTCGATGCCACTGCAGTTCCTCGATGCCAATGACCCGATGGCGAAACTGCTGCCGATCACGGCCCCGCGAATCCTGGATCGCAAGGATGGCTTCCGGATCGCGCTGACCGGCGAGGGCCTGCAAACCGGCTTCCTGCGACTGGAGAACGAAGCTTGGACCAGCGAAGAACGCTGGAAGTCGCTGCCCGCCCATTACTGGGCAGTGGTCGGCAAGCCGCGGCCCGGGGCGACGGTGCTCGCCCAGACGACTGACCTGGCGAAAGGAAAGAAGGAAGGCGACCTGCCGTTGATCGTTCGCCAGAACTATGGCTTCGGACGGGTGGTATTCGTCGGCATCGACAGTACGTGGCGCTGGCGCTTCAAGCAGGGAGACAAGTATCACCACCGGTTCTGGAGCCAGTTGATCCGCTGGGCCGCCAGTGATCGCGCGTTGATCGCCGGCAACGAGTTCGCCCGCTTCGGCGTCCGCGAAGCGGTCTATCGCGGCGATCAGGAGATCGAGATCCTGGTGCGGCTGGGCGAGAAGGCCCCACCACTGCCGGCCGACGCAACCGTGAGCGCACGCCTGATCCGCAAGGGCGAGACAGGCGACGAGCCGATGGCCCAGGTGACGCTGACGCAGCACCCGGAGATACCGGGGCAGTTCGAAGCAAAGCCGACCGGGCTGCCACCTGGCGACTACGAGTTGGAAATCGACATTCCCGGGATGGACGACAAGCTGGTCGATGCCGCGGGCCGGCGGCTGCGTGCCCCGTTCCAGGTGCTGCCCTCCGAGAATGGCGAGATGCTGAACCTGGCCGCCAACTGGGTACGGATGAAGGAAATCAGCGACGGTACAGGCGGCATCAGTGTCGCCGTGGAGCGGGCGGCCGCGGTGATCGAGCAGCTGAAGTCGCGGACCGCTACCCGTGAAATCTCAGTCGATTCGCGCGTGAGCACATCGTGGTGGCTGCTGCTGCCGTTGATCGCGCTGTTGACGGTGGAGTGGTCAGTGCGGAAGTGGCTGGGGCTGGCATGAGGTACTTACCGATCGCGTGCAAGCTGAACACGTCGCGGGTTTGAAGTCGCGCCAAACTGAACTACCTCACCATACAGTCGACGCAAGTGGTGTCGGTCTTTCTGAATGCCAATAAAAAAACCTGCTTCTTCCGAATTGTTCGGCAGTTGACGTTGGCTTGACACCGAAGGCGAACGCCGCGCTGACGCGATGTCATTCCGTCACCGTCCCTTCGTTGCGGACGCACATCCGCTGGAACATGACGAAGTTCATCGAGTTGCTGACGAAGCGTGTTGAACCATCGGTCAGCAGCATGTTGACGCCGTTGGAGAGATACGAGTTGACCAGGGCGTGGCCGCCATACGGGGCCGCCGGCGCTGTTCGCCTACTATCCGGGCGGCGGCTGCTTCGCCCCATCGGGACTGTCCGGCATCGGGCCGACTCGGTTCGGGGTTTTTCGATCGATTGACGAAGAACAGAATCAACCCGATGGCCAGCGCAATCAGCAGCGCCAGGCGCAGGATCTTGAACCAACTCCAGGGCCGGTCGCCCGCCACCTTGCCGGTGCGGGCGTTGACGAGGATCTGGAATCCCTTGTCGCGGTAGCGATAGTGTGCCAGCCAGATCGGCAGCAGCAGATGCTTGAACGTGATGCCGAGATAGCGAACGTGCTTCTCGGTAATGCGCTGGTGATCGCCGCCGATGTCCTGGCAGATCAGGCGGACGATTTCCGTTTCCATGATCTTCTGCGCCCGCTCAAAGCCGCCTTCCAGGTCGACCGTGTAACGCTCCGTTTTGAAGTTCGCCAGGAACGCCGTCTGAAACGGGGTCAGCGCATCGAGGTCCCACGGCGGCAGTTTGACGATCAGGTAATCGGGCAAACCCTGCGAGGCACAGATCAGCACATCGTCGAAGAAATGCTGCACTTCGCCCGAGGCGTAGCTCCACCGCGTTTGCCGGACCTGACGCGTCTGCCGCTTGCCCTGCGAATCGGTGTAGCTTTCCGTTACCCAGTAGTCGTCGCCGCGCTGGCCGGTGTAGCGCGAGTAGGTCATGGAATCGTACGTCCAGTGCGGGACATAGATGCCATTGAGTTGCCCCAGCGTGGCGATCTTCTTCAACTCCGTCGGGGCGAACCAGAGGCGCTCGATCCAGACTTCAAACGCCTTGTACGCTTCACGATCGGTCAGCTTGAACGGCAGCAGCGATTGCGGGGCGATCAACTCGCGTTCACTGTCCGGCAGGTTTTCCAGATGAGTACCGCAGTAGGGGCACTGATCGGTGACATGCTTCGCTTCAAGGACGACCACCGCGCCGCAGCCGGTGCAGCGCAACTGCGTGAACGTATCGGGCAGCGTTACCTCTGCCCGTTCGCGCATCCGTTCCATCTGCGAATGGTAGTCGCGTTCTTCGACATCGGCCGACTCATCCTCGACGATCTGTTCGACATGCCCGCAGAAAGGGCATTTCAGCGCCCCGGCTGTCGGGTTGAAGTCGAGCTTGGCCCCGCACTGGGCGCAGGGAAATTTGCGCCCCGTCGGCGGCGCGCTTGTGACGGTCGGCTCTTTCGCCTGCTCCGGACCGGTGGGGATGATTTCGTCGGACATAGTTAATTGGGTACGTTACAAATTCGGTAACGGCGGCGGCACGTTCGCGAACAGCGATTGCAGTTCCGGCACGCTCTCGGCGGGCACCCAGTTGGGCATGCCCGGTTTCCAGACCAGCGTGCCGCGTGTGATCGCCCCTTCACGCACCTTGGCGGAGAACACGCCCGTGTCGAAAGGCCCGACCTGCTGCCCGTTGATCCCTGCGAAGAAGCTGAGGGCCGTGGGCAACGGCGGCGGCGCTTCAGTGGCGAACGGCGGCGGAGGGGCGGCCGCCGCGGCCATCTGCGCCCCCATCGCGGCCCCGGCCCCGATGCCGACGCCCATCCCGGCCAGGCCGCCCGGGTTGCGGGCCGCCTCGGCAATCGCCTCGGCCGTCTGGTACTTCGTGTACTGGTCGAGATTGCCCAGCACGGCCATCTTCGATCGCTTGTCGAGCGCCTGTTCCACTTCCTCGGGCAGCGAGATGTTCTCAACCAGGAACTGCGTCAGCGACAGGCCCATCGATCCCAGGTCCGGCCCGATGCGGTCGAGCGCCAGCTTGCTGATCTTTTCGTAGTTGCCCGCGAGATCCAGCATCGGGATACGCGACGTGCCGACTACGTCCACGAATCGCGAGACGATCGTATTACGGAGCTGGTTGGCGATCTCGTAGGTTTCGAACGACGGGTCGGTGGCGACCAACTCTTTCAGGAAGACGCCGGCATCGGTCACGCGGAAGGCGTAGCTGCCGAACGCGCGCAGCCGCACCGGGCCGAACTCGGGGTCGCGGAGCATCACCGGGTTCTGCGTGCCCCACTTCTTATCGGTCCATTGCCTTGTGGAGACGAAGTAGACCTCGGCCTTGAACGGGGAGTTGAAGCCGTACTTCCAGCCCTTGAGTGTTGACAGGATCGGCAGGTTCTTCGTTTCCAGCCGGTACATGCCCGGCGTGAACACATCAGCGATCTGGCCTTCGTTGACGAAGACCGCCTGCTGGCCTTCGCGCACGGTCAGTTGCGCGCCGTTCTTGATCTCGTTCTGGTAGCGGGGAAAGCGATAGGCGAGGATGTCGTTTTGCGACGGCTCGGTCCATTCGATGATGTCGATGAACTCGCCGCGAAGCTTGTCTAGCAGGCCCATGTGAAATCCTCAGAATGTCGTTCCGCGAGGAGCATTGTAAGGATTTCGCCGTCGAGCAGTCCACATTTGGATTCTACTTCAACTCCTGCAGTTCCCGCACA
>JBBQII010000447.1:0-4163 GCA_038324795.1 Gemmatales bacterium | reverse complement strand
GTGGGGCATGTGGACGACAGAATCATCGCCCTCTACACCCATGTCCATGATGAGGCTTCGCAATCTGCCATGCGACGGCTTAGCCAGGCGAACGGCGGAGACGTACGAAGGACAAGCGACGAGAGCGCACCGTAAAGACGTATTACGGTTCAGCACAGTTTCAGCACTCTAGCAAGGAGGACTCAGATGGAAATGCCACAACACCAGACACGGACTGAACTTGCAACGCGGGCGTATAACTACAACGGAGAGGGAGGGATTCGAACCCTCGTTATCCTTACGGATAAATTAGTTTTCGAGACTAACGCATTCAACCGCTCTGCCACCTCTCCGGGAAACGGCTTCACTGTTTTAACGGATTGTCGGCCCGGTGGAAAGGCCGGGCGTTGGAATGGAGGACACTGCTGCCCGTGGCGGAGTTCGCAGGATTCAGGCGTTGAACCTTTCTGCGCTCGTGCGACTCTGCTAGAACGAACGCAGAGGCGAACCGCACGACAGCAGGGATGGTTTCATGCCGGGTAAGTTCTTCATCACCACCGCGATCGACTATCCGAACAGTCGGCCGCACATCGGTACGGCGTTCGAGAAGCTGGGCGCTGATGTTCAGGCCCGCTATCGCCGGATGGAGGGCGACGATGTCTTCCTGCTGATGGGCAACGACGAGAACACGGTCAAAGTCTCCAAGCGCGCGGCCGAGTTGGGCGTCGACACCAAGGCCTACTGCGACGACATGGCCAAACAGTTTCGCGAAGTGTGGGACGCGCTCGACATTCAGTACGACACCTTTATCCAGACCAGTTCCGAACGGCACAAAGAGTGTTGCCGGAAGTTCATCCAGAAGGTGTACGACGCGGGCCACATCTACAAAGGCAAGCACGAAGGCTGGTACTGCGACGGTTGCGAGGAGTTCAAAAGCGACAAGGTCCACGGCGAGAACGCCGGCAGCTGCCCGGTACACCGCTCGCCGTTGACACGCCGCAGCGAGCCGTGCTACTTCTTCCGCCTCTCGGCATTCGCGGACAAACTGCTGAAGCACTACGAAGAACATCCCGACTTCATTCAGCCGGAGACTCGCCGCAACGAGATCATCAGCCTGATTCAGACCGAAGGCCTGCGCGACATCAACATCTCGCGGCAGGGGGACGAGTGGGGCATCCGGCTGCCGTTCGATCCGGAGTTCACGATCTACGTGTGGTTCGACGCGTTGCTGACGTACATCACCGGCATCGGCTACGGCGACGACGAAGCGACCTTCCGCAAGTACTGGCCGGCCGACATCCACTTCATCGGCAAGGACATCACGCGCTTCCACACCGCGTTGTGGCCGGCGATGCTGTGGGCCGCGGGGGAAGAGGCCCCGAAGATGGTGTTCGGGCATGGGTTTGTCACCGTCGACGGCACCAAGATGGGCAAGTCGATGGGGAACGTGAAGGACCCGATCGACATCATCGCCAAATCGAACGTCGATGCGTACCGCTACTACTTCATGCGCGAATGCCCGTTCCCGGGCGATGGCGACTACAGCGGGCAGCGATATGAGGAAGTGTTCAACAGCGAACTGGCGAATAACCTCGGCAACTTGCTGAGCCGGCTGATCACGATCCCCAGCAAGAACTACGACAGCACGTTCGAAGGCACAGCCGGGAAGGTGCCGGAGGCCGTGGTACCCGGATTGGATCAGGCGAAGTTCGTTGCGGATGTCCGTGGCCACGTCGAGAGTTGCCGCTACAGCATGGCGCTGCAGTCAATCGTTCAGGAGTTCCTGACGCCCACGAACCAGTACCTCGAAGTGAACGCCCCGTGGAAGCTGGTGAAGACCGATAAGGAAGCGGCCAAGACGGTGCTCTTCAACGCGATCCAGTCGCTGCGGGTCGCCAGCATCCTGTTGAAGCCGTTCATCCCGCGCTCGGCGGAGACGATCTATAAGAGCTTCAATTTCCCGACGCCCTGGGACGCGGTGAAGTACAGCGATGCCGCGTCGCTGCAGGCGCAACCTGATGATTTGCGCGTGACGGCGGAATTGATTGATGGCAAGGTGAAACCGTTGTTCCCGCGGATTGTGTGAATCGGGGCGACGCCGCAAGCGGCTCAACTGAAGAGACAACCCATGAACGCTGAAAAGCCCGATGAAGAGCCGTTGTTTCCGCCGTCGCCGGACGGGTTTCGCCGGTTTGATGACGACGATGATGACATGATCCCCAATGTCGAAGTGATTGTCGCACCGAAGCAGGGGTTCGGGTTCTGGAAGGCGTTCCTCTGGTGTCTGCTGTTCCTGTTGCTGACGCAGATTATGCCAGCGCTGATCATCATCCCCGTGGTGTTGGCTACCGAGTGGTCCGAACTGAAGACGGAGATGACGTCGATCCAGGAAGAACTGGCCGACGCCGACGGCAAAGTCGATCAGGCCAAGTTCATCGAGCGGGCACTGCAGTCGCGGGTGATCACGCAGATCGTGCAACTGGCAGTCCTGAGCGGGCCGATGGCGGGCATCGTTTTTTCGCTGATCGTTCTACCGCGAAGATTCGGCCGGGACTGGATCCGCAAAATCGCATTCAAGATGCCGCATTTCGAGCATGTTGTGCTGGTGGTGCTGCTGGCGCTGCCTGTATTGGTGTTCAGCGGGATGCTCGAAGGCCTGCTGATGAAATGGGTGCACGACAATTCGCGAACGGAGTTGGAGGTCTTTCTTGAATCGATGCGCAGTTGGCCCGCGTTCATTCTGATCATGGGAATTGCCGTAGGGCCGGCCATCTCCGAAGAGCTGTTCTGCCGCGGCTTCCTGGGTCATGGGCTGGTCAGCCGTTACGGCACCGCCGTCGGCATCACCTTGACGTCGATCTTCTTCGGCGCGATCCATATGAATCTGGTGCAGGGGATTTTCGCCGCACTGATCGGCGTCGTGCTGCACCTGGTGTACATCGCCTCGCGGTCGATTCTGGTGCCGATGCTGTTGCACTTCATCAACAACTTCATCGTGATTACCTCGCTGTCCAAAGAGATGCCGATCCCGATCGGCAAGAGCCTCGAAGACGCCGTCAAGTTCGCCCCCGTGCAGATGCTCATCGCCTCCGTCTTGATGGCCGGTTCCATCGCGTGGGCGCTCTACGCCACGCGCGTTCGCATCTATCTGCCCAACGGTTCGGCGGCCCCGGCGCGGCTGTACCCGCATGTGCAGGAACCATTGCCCGGCAGCGCCAATCAGGCGATCGCGGGGCCGTTTCCCAATGCGGCACTCGCCTGCGTCATCACGTCGACACTGATCTTCGCGGCCATCTGGTTCGGGATCTGAGCTCATGAACGACGGTCGCTATCTTGTGCTGATGGGCATCGGCTACATCGTCAGCGCGACGATCGAAACCGGTGTGCTGCTGCTCGCCCTGTCGGATCGGCACTCGACGCGCGTCCGCATCTTCGCCGGACTGTGGCTGACGGCATGCACCTACCCGATCGTCTGGCTGTTTCTGCCGCAGTTGATCGACCCCGAGACAGACCGCCCGCTGTATCTGGTCGTGGCGGAGGTGTTCGCACCCGTTGCCGAGTGCCTGCTGTTCTGGGTGGCCTTCATCCGCCCGGCCGAACAGCGCGAACCGATCGATGACAGGCGCAATCGACGGGCCGGCCGGCGTGATCTGTTCGCCATCGTGGTCGCCAACCTCGCTTCGTTCGGCTTCGGCAGCCTGATGCAGGTGGCCGGAATCTGGATCGACATTCAGCGGGCGATCGGCATCCGGGGGTGATTGCCGAAACGCACACGTCGCAGAAGCCTGCGACCCTCTTATCCCCTCTCCACCGATGCGTTGGAGAGGGGGTAAGAGGGCAGAAACCGCCTGAAATCATCCCCCCATCCCGGCAACTTCGGGTATAACAGCACGAAGTCCGCCCGCGGCACCGTGAGCTTCACCCCATGCCAAGTTACTTTCCCTGTCCCAACCCCGCGTGCACCTACCAGTTCGATGCGGAGCAGTTGCCGGCGGCGGCGATGGTGACCTGCCCGGTCTGCCGCACCCGCTTCCCCTATCGGGCGGCCGCCGCACCGGCCCCCGTCGCTGCCGAACAGGATGAAGGCGACGACTGGAACACCCCTTCCCGGCCGGGCCAGCAGACCGCCCAGCGCGAACGAACCAACCGCCTGATCAATCCGCTGGCGATGCCGAAGAACAACA
>JBBQII010000446.1:0-4193 GCA_038324795.1 Gemmatales bacterium | reverse complement strand
CCGCACCCGGCTTGAGATTCCCGTGCTGGCCGTGGTGCCGCAGGATGATCCGGCTGTGACGTTTCTACCGGAAGAACGGGTCGCACGACTTCAGGATTCCCGATCGTCGCAGCCGTTGTTGTACGATCCCCGGCATGCGGGCGATCTGCCGCGCATCCAGGCACTACTCGCCGGTGTCGACACCGGGCTGGATCTGAGTGAACCGTTCGGCCGCATCCGCGAGGCGATGAGCGAGGCCCGCAAGCTGGGCGCGACCAGCCGTGCCGCCTAGCAACGATCCCCGACGTGCGCAACGCCTTGCATCGTGGCTTCCTGAGATGACCATCAATGAATGCTGAACTCGAAACGACTTCAACCGATCCCGGTCTTGCGGTCGAGGCGCTTCATTTCCCGCGTTTCGACGCCCACCTGTTGCCGACCGTCCGTGAAGCACGGCTGCTGACCGATTCCCCCTGGGCACGACTGCTCGGCGGGCTCGACATGCGCGTGCAGACGGAAGGCTGGAAGTTCCCGTCTCCGCCGGCCGAGCCGGTCAATAAGCCCGAGCCGCCGCCGAAACAGGAACCCGACGCACCGACGATCGACGACGGCAAGCTGCCCGACCCGTTGCCGCCGCGGCCCAAGCCGCACATCCGCATGAAGCCGACCGCCGAGACGGTCGTTTTCAAGGATCGGCTGATGTACCTGCTGCAGCCGCCGCTCGACAACCTGTTCGACGGTAAGCAGGTCTCAGTCCCGCACCAGCCGTTTCCGTACCAGCTCGAAGGGATCGCGTTCCTGATGCCCCGTCACTCGGCTCTGCTGGCCGATGAGATGGGCTTGGGCAAGACGATGCAGACGATCCTGTCGATCCGTCTGCTGTTTCAGGCAGGCTTGGTCAAGCGTGTGCTGCTCATCTGCCCGAAGCCGCTGGTTTTCAACTGGACACGCGAACTGAAACTCTGGGCCGGGGACCTGCCGTTCGAGATCTTCGGCGGCGACGCACAGGCGCGACGAGCGAGTTGGCTGGTGTCGAACTGCCCCCTTAAGGTGGTCAACTATGAGATCCTGACGCGCGACGCGGACATCCTGCAGGAACCCGGCGTCGAGTTCGACCTGTGCGTGCTGGACGAAGCCCAGCGGATCAAGAACCACGATTCGAAGACGGCCCAGGTGGTGCGCAGCGTAAGGCGTGCACGCAGCTGGGCACTGACCGGCACGCCGATCGAGAATCGGCCGGAAGACTTGATTAACATCTTCGAATTTGTGGACAAGGGCCGTATTCCTCCCGATACACCGATCAAGCGCCTGGCCGCCCTGACCAGCGAGTGCATCCTGCGACGGACAAAGGAAAACGTGCAGAGCGACATGCCTGCAAAGACCGTCTACGATCTCTCGATCGAATTGACGCCCGCCCAGCGCGAAACGTATGATCTCGCCGAGAAGGAAGGCGTCGTTCGCCTCAATTCGCTGGGCGATACGCTCACGGTGCAGCACGTCTTCCAACTGGTGATGCGGCTGAAGCAGATCTGCAACTTCGACCCGTTGACCGGTTCCAGCGCGAAGCTGGAACAGTTGCTGGCCGACATGGAGGAAGTGGTCGCCAGCGGCCGCAAGGCGATCGTCTTTTCGCAATGGGTCGAGCCGCTGGAAGTGATCGCCAGGGCACTCAAGGATTTCAACCCGCTGCAGTTCCACGGCAAAATCCCGATGCCCGATCGGCCCCGCGTGCTCGATCAGTTCAAAAGCGACCCGACCAAGCACGTCATCCTGATGAGCTACGGCACCGGCAGCGTCGGCCTGAATCTGCAGTTCACCAACTACGTATTCCTCTTCGATCGCTGGTGGAACCCCGCCATCGAGGACCAGGCGATCAACCGCGCTCATCGCATCGGCCAGAAGCACCCGGTGACCGTCAAACGGTTCATCATGGAAAATACGATCGAGAAGCGCATCGCCGAGGTGCTGGAACGCAAACGTCAACTCTTCAACGAACTGCTGGAACAGAGCGGCACCCCGTCCTCGATGGGTCTGACCGAGGACGAAATCTTCGGCCTGTTCGACATCAAGTCGCGGCCCAGGAAGTAGCGACAATTCGAGATTGAGGAAGAGTAAAGCAGCGTCGTTCCTGCAAACTGGGCCCATACAGGGTCGAGGCATTCGCCAGCACGCCGCGGCTACCAGGAAAAATCACACGTGCAGGCTGACCTGGCGTTGCTCATACGAGCCAACCGAGTCTCGGCCCATTTCCGCCAGTGACAAGAACGGTTTTCCGTCTGGACCGGCAATCACCCACTCCGGCTCGTCGAACTTGAAACGGATGCAGCGTTTCGTCGACCATGGGCATTCCATCCGAATCGGAGTAAACGATTTCAGGTGTCGGCAGCAGCAGAGCACTCATCAGTTTCGCACCTTGTGAGTTAACGCGTTCGACAGCCGTGATTGCGGTCGGCCGGGCGACAATCGCAATCTCCGGCCCCAGTGGTCACGCACCGGGATCGATGCCAAGTTCCCGCAGTTTTGCCGCCAGCACGTCCGCACGTTGCGTCGCGGCGTCCGCACGTTGCGTTGCGGCGTCCGCACGTTGCGTTGCGGCGTCCGCCCTTGACTGAGCCTGCAGGCGTGCCAGGCGTTCCTCTTCGGCCCGCTGAATCTGCTCCTGTGTCCGCTGCTGCTCGATCGCCAACTGCTCCACTGCCAGTTTCCGCAGCTCACTCAGTTCGTTAAAAGTCAGGAATCGCTCGCCGGTCGGCCGGAAAATTTCGAGGCCATCCTCACTGAGCACAAACCGAATGCCCAACCTCGGACTGATCCAGCCGTCGATTGCCGTGATCTTTACCAGGTTGCCGACCTGCCGTGTCCATCCTTCCAGGGCATTGTTATCAGGGTTGAACAGGTAATACTCTTCGACACCGTGGTCGCGGTAGAACTCAAACTTGTCCATCATCTCGCCGAAACGGTTACCAGGTGACAACACCTCGAACACCACCTGGGGTGAGACGCCATCCTCTTCCCATTGCCGGTACGATCCGCGTCTGCCTTTGGGACGGCCGAAGGCGACCATCGCATCGGGAGCGACCCGCGTCTTGTTATCGCCCTTGACGGGATACCAGAGTAAGTCACCGGCAACGAACACTTGGGGATCGTCCGCGTAGACGTCTTCCAGATTTTCCTTGATTCGAACCATCCACTCCCATTGCAGTGTGTTGTCGGCCATGGGCATCCCGTCCGAATCAGGGTAGTAGATCGTCGGCTCCGACGTCGTCAATGTGGCCATCATTCACCTCAATGCAGAAATTCCGGCAGTTTGAGTCTATCATCGCACCATCGCGGTGGTGAAGGCGAATCAGACGAAAGTTCCACTTGCCGCCAGCCAACCACTTAGAGTTATAATCATCCGTCGCTCCACCATACGGGAAACCCATGCCCGAACTGCCGGAAGTTGAAACTGTTGTGCGTGATCTGCGGCCGATGCTCGTCGGGCGGCGGCTGTCGGCCGTGCGGCGCAGTCCGCACCCGTTGCGTGTCCGCTGGTCGCCCGAGTGGGAATCGCGACTGCTGTCCCGCAGTGTTCGTGGCATCCGCCGGCGCGGCAAGTGGATTCTCATTGATCTCGAGCCCGATCACCTCCTGGTCGTCCATCTGGGGATGACCGGGCAACTGACTGTCGTCCCCGCCGGGGACCCTCTTGCGGACCATGTCCATCTGCAGTTCGATCTCGACAATGGTGAATTTCAACTGCGCTATCGCGACATCCGCCGGTTCGGCTCGGCCGTACTGTATGCCGACGAACAGGCGTGGACCACCGCACGCGACGAAGATCTGGGTCCCGAGCCGTTCGACCTGAAGCCCGGCCCGTTTCGCGAATCGCTGTCGCGCACCGAACGCTGCCTGAAGGCGATCCTGCTCGACCAGCGAGTGGTGGCCGGGGTCGGCAACATCTATGCGGATGAGTCGCTGTTCATGGCCCGACTCGACCCGCGCGGGCGCGGTTGCGATCGTACGCCGCGCCAGGCCGAAAGGCTGCGCAAAGCAATTGTGGCCGTACTGGGCAAAGCGATCGACTCGCGCGGTTCGACGATTCGCGACTACGTGGGCGGGTCGGGGTTGAAGGGCGGCTATCAGCACGAATTGGCGGTCTACGGCCGGACGGGGCAACCTTGTCCGCGTTGCGGCCAACCGGTCGAGTGCATCCGCCTCGCCGGACGTTCGAC
>JBBQII010000445.1:0-4208 GCA_038324795.1 Gemmatales bacterium | reverse complement strand
GATGTCGACTACCGCCCCTCCGGGGCGGTAGCGGCCGGGGTTTGGTTTCGGGGGTGGGGTGCCGAGGGGGCGGTGTTTGAGGCTACGTGTGTGATCGCCGAAGTGGCGGCGTATGAACCGGGGTCGTTTTACTTGCGGGAGTTGCCATGTCTGCTCAAGGTGCTGGAGGCCGGGCCTCGGGCGGACGTGGTTGTCGTTGATGGGTATGTTTCGCTGGCGGACGACAGGCCCGGGTTGGGGTGGCATTTGCATCAGGCCATCGGCGGGACGGTGATCGGCGTGGCCAAGACACGGTATGCAGGCGCACCGGCCACGGCGGTTTGCCGGGGTGGTAGTGGAGCGCCGCTGTTTGTCACGGCGATCGGCGTTTCCGCTGCTGAAGCGGCGGGATGGGTGGCGGGCATGCACGGGCCGTTTCGGCTGCCGTTACTTCTGAAGCGGGTTGATTCGCTGTCGCGATCAACATGCAAGCAGTGAAGCCGCGACGCGCAGCGGAGCGTTTGGGTTTGCGGGCACGAGCGCTCCGCTACGGCAACCCTCCGCGTCGCGGCTTCGCGGGGTTCGCCTCCCTCGTCCAATCGAGCACGCGGGACGCGTGCTCCACGCATCGCGACGCTACCCGCTTATGCGGTTGCGGCGTTGTTGGCCCGATCCCGAAAGCGATCGCGGCGGCGTGCCGGGCTGCGATACTGCGACTGACTGCCAACGGCACAACGACGTCGCCGGTGGCAGGCGCAAGCCTCACCACGCCGGTGCACGGTCTCTGAGGGGACCGTTCGAGGCAGAAGCAACTTTTTTCGCTTCTGCTTCACAATTCCAACATGGACTCCCCTTTCGGGGGATAATATTGCATACTGGAGGAAGACGTTGCGGCCGGTTCCGGCCTCGTAGTGGCGTCTTACTGCTGCACCTTCTCTTAAGCAACGTGGCATGGCCAGCGCACCTGTCTCCACTGATGAACTGATCGATCTGGTCCGCAAGAGCGGTCTGGCGGAGGATCGGCTGGACAAATGGCTCAGGGATAACCCCGAGCTGCCGCCGCATCTGCATGCCGCGGCCGCCAAGCTGGTGCAGGATGGTCTGCTCACGTCGTTCCATGCCAAGCACATGCTCGCGGGCAAGTTCAAGGGATTCGTCCTTGGCTCGTACAAGGTGCTCGATCAGATCGGCGCGGGGGGAATGGGCGTCGTCTTCCTGGCCGAACATCTGGCCATGAAACGGCAGGTGGCCATCAAGGTGCTGCCGGCCGACAAGGCGGCCGACCACGAGTCGCGCGAACGGTTCTACCGTGAAGCCCGCATGGTCGCCGCGCTCGATCACCCGAACGTCGTTCAGGCCTACGACATCGGCCAGAACGGCGAAACGCACTTCATGGTGATGGAGTACGTCGACGGTGAATCGCTCGAACATATGCTGCGCCGGCGTGGCCCGCTGCCGTTTCGCGATGCGGCCGATTACATCGCGCAATCCGCCCGCGGCCTGCAGCATGCCCATGAACGCGGGCTGGTCCACCGCGACATCAAGCCCGGCAATCTGCTGCTCGACAAGACCGGGGTGATCAAGGTCCTCGACATGGGCCTGGCCCGATTCTTCGAGGAAAACAGCAACCTCACCACGGAAATGTGCAGCGGCTCGGTGATCGGCACGGCCGACTACATGGCCCCCGAACAGGCCGTCAACAGTCACGACGTCGACATCCGGGCGGACATCTACAGTCTTGGTGTTACGCTGTATGCCCTCCTGACCGGGCAACCGCCGTACGGCAACCTGACCGTGCCGCAGAAGCTGCTCGCCCATCACATGCGCGAGCCGAACCCGATTCAGGACGTTCGGCCCGACGTGCCCGATGAGTTGGCCGACATCGTCATGAAGATGATGGCGAAGAAGCCGGTGGACCGCTATCAGACCCCCGGCGAGATCGATGCCGACCTGACGGACTGGCTGAAGCAGGACGAAATCGCCTCCGCCCATACGGCCAAAAGTAAGAACACGATCATTCACCGGCATCTGACTCGCCCGTCACCCGTCGCGCCGAAGCGGCGCTGGCTGTGGCCGGCCATCATCGGCAGCGGCGTCCTGGCCATCGGCATCGCTGTCGCCATCGCGGCCACCGGTGGCAAATCGACGCCGTCGACGACCGAACCGGTCGCCAGTGGACCGGAAGCGACTGTTCCGGACCCGACCAACGTCCGCAAGATGCCGATCGAGCCAAAGCTCGCCAAGCCGAAGGTCGGCCAGATTCGCACGTTCGATACGAAGGGTGAATCAATCGAACGGTTGGCCCTTTCACCGGATCAAAAGCATGTGGCCGGCGGCAGCCGCAACGGCTTCATCAAGGTGTGGGAAGTCGAGACCGGCAAGCTGGTCAAGGAACTGAAGCCGCACACCGGCATGGTCTGGTGCGTGGCCTGGTCGCCGGATGGCAAGTACCTGTCGAGCTGCGGGCAGGACGGGCAGATCAAGCTTCATCAGGCCGATTCGTGGAGAGAACACAAGAAGATGTCGGTGAATGGCCAGGTCTGGTCCGGGGCATTTTCACCCGACAGCAAGACGCTGTTCACCGGGGGTGAAGACGGCCATGGCCGATTCTGGGACGTCGAGAGCGGCAACCAGATCCGCGAGATCGAGAAGCCGCACGATAAGACGATCAACTGGGTCGCCTGGTCGCCGGACGGTTCCATGACCTACACGGCAGGGTGGGACAACAGCCTGCGCGGCTGGGACGCGGCCACGGGCCAGATGAAGTTCAACCACGTTTATAACAGGAAGTTTCAAGTGGTCGCCGTCAGTCCGGACAGCAAGTCGCTGGTCGCCGGGGCGGACACACCGATGCTGCAGTTGTTCGACGCGAAAACCGGGAAGAAGAATCGCGATTTCGGTACGGCCAAGATGGCATCGATGTTGAACGCCGCGTTCACGAACGACGGCACGCTGATGGTCGCCACCGGCAACGAAGGGGCCGTGCGTGTGTGGGATGTGGAAACAATGACGCCGTACCACACGTTCACCGGCCACACCGACGGCGTGCCGGGCTGTGCCATCACCGCGGACGGCAAGCACGTCATCACCAGCTCAAGGGACAAGACGGTGCGCCTGTGGGCGCTGCCGGAGCGGTGACGATGTACAGGGGGCTTACGCCTCCCGCTCGCCCAGACGCGTCAGCCATTCTTGCAGTGCGCCTGAGGGATAGGGGACGGCCTGGCGGACGGCGTCGGTCAACGCTTTGCGCTGCCCGTCGCTGAGCCGGCCGTGCGGTTGGCCTTCCACCGATTCCAGTTCCAGCACCTTCACCGTCCACACGTCGATCGCATCCTGGTTCTGCTTCGGCAGGATCGTCTTCAGCACGCGGTAGCGCAGTTCCACTTCGACGTGCGGTTGATCGGCGGCCAACAGGGCGATGTACTTGTCGAGTGCTGCGAGTTGCCCCTTGCTGGCGATCGTGTTCTCCCGCGTGAACACCAGCAGCGACTCGAAGACCGACCAGCGGGCATCCTTGTTGCGGGGGTCGAGTTGAGCCGCCTTCTCCGCGAGACTCAGGATCTCCAGCCCGGTCGCCAGTGCTTGTTTGTTTTCGCGCAGGTCCAGTTGGAAGTTCCACTGGTCGCGTTGCCAGCGGGCCAGTTCCAGCATCAGCGCGACATTGCCGGGGTCCTTGTCCACGGCGTCGCGCAGTGGTTGCAGGATGAACGCTTCAAGATAGTTCTTCGCTTCACGCATCGCCTTGATCTTGTCCGGCCCCGGCTTCGCGGGGATCTTCCACTTCGCATACGGATACTCGACACTCGCCTGCCGCGCCCGGCGGACGTTGCCGGCGGTTGCCAGCCCCGGATAACCGACATGCAGCAGGTTGCCGAATATGAGTACCAGCGTGATGGGGGCCAGCACCCATCCCCCGATGCGTGCGGCCGGCCGCGGCGACGAAGGCTTCGTCAGCGGCAGGGCGAGAAGGAGCATGAGCCAGAACGGTTGCTGGATGGTCATGGTTTCCGCCCCGGACGCGATCAGGCACGCGGCCGCGGACAACAGCAGGCCGACGATCACGCCCAGCCGAAGCCGCATCCGGCCCGGATCAACCGCTTCCATCAGCGAGAACAGAAAAAACCAGACCGCTGAACGGATCGCAGCCACGGCCCCCAGACGCAGCAACTCCTCGGCCCGAGCCTCCGCCGGGATGTCCCCCGTGGCCAGGATCATTCCCAACAGCAGTC
>JBBQII010000444.1:0-4214 GCA_038324795.1 Gemmatales bacterium | reverse complement strand
CGATCGAACACCTGGACATGACGAAGCATAACGTCGTGCCGTTGGTCGATGCCATGAAGAACATGGCCTTCTCGGCCCGTGATCTGGCCCGCGCGGCCGACATCACCGATCGGATGGTGGCCGACAAGGACTGCGGCATCATCCTGTGCCTGGCCGGGTCGCTCATCAGCGCGGGGCTGAAAAAAGTCTTCGCGGACGCGATCCGCTACAAGCTCGTCGATGCCGTCGTCAGCACCGGGGCCAACATCGTCGATCAGGACTTCTTCGAAGCGCTCGGCTTCAAACATTATGTGGGCGAGGAAGCCCTGCGTTCGGGCATGTACGACGGCGAACTCCGCGAACTGCACATCGACCGCATCTACGATACGCTGATCGACGAAGACGATCTGCGCATCTGCGATGACACGATCCGGCAGATCACCGATGAACTCGAACATCGCCCCTACTCGTCGCGCGAGTTCATTCATGCGATGGGAGCTTATCTCGAAAAGAACGGCTGCAAGACGCCCGACAGCATCGTCTGGGAAGCGTACCAGCACGATGTGCCGATCTTCTGCCCCGCGTTCAGCGATTGCTCGGCCGGCTTCGGCCTGGTGGCCCACCAGCACGCCCGCGGCGACGGCCCGAAGGTCAGCCTCGACAGCGCCAAGGACTTCTACGAACTGACCCAGCTGAAGATCCACAACCCGACGACCGGCCTGTTCATGATCGGCGGCGGCGTGCCCAAGAACTTCGCGCAGGACGTGGTTGTTGCCGCGGACGTTCTCGGTGAAGAAGTGCCGATGCACAAGTACGCCGTCCAGATCACCGTGGCCGACGTGCGCGACGGCGCTCTCTCGGGCAGTACGCTGAAAGAGGCCTCAAGCTGGGGCAAGGTCGATCTCGCCTACGAGCAGATGGTGTTCAGCGAAGCGACGATCGCCGTGCCGCTCATCATGGGCTACGCCTACCACAAAGGCAACTGGAAGGCCCGCACGCATCGCAGGTGGAACCAGGTTCTCGAACCGGTGCATGCCTGATTGGAGCGGACCGATGCGTTTGACCCTGTTCATTGTGCTGATGCTCACCCCTGCCGCACTGGCCGGGGAGCCGAAGCGGCAGACCGAGAACGTCATCCTCGTCATGAGCGATGGCGTGCGCTGGCAGGAAATGTTCGGCGGTGCCGACGATGAACTGTTGAACAAGGAGCGAGGCGGTGTCGAGAAAATCGAACCGCTCAAGAAGCTCTTCGGCACCGGCACCCGGGAACAGCGCCGTGAAGCCCTGTCCCCATTCGTCTGGACCGAGATGGCGAAGAACGGACAGATTTACGGCAACCAGTGGAAGAAAAGCACGGCGCGCATCGCCAACGGCCTGAACTTTTCCTATCCCGGTTACAGCGAAATTCTCTGCGGTTTCGTCGACCCGCGGATCAACAGCAATGCCAAGCGGAACAATCCCAACGTCACCGTGCTGGAATGGCTGAACGAGAAGCCGGCCTACAGCGGCAAGGTGGCCGCGTTCACGACGTGGGACGTCTTCCCGTTCATCATCAACAGCGAGCGCAGCAAGCTGCTTGTCAACGTGTCCCCGGATTTGCCCGCCGACCTGCCGGCAACGCCGTCGCTGAAGGCGATCAAAGCGATGATGGACGAGCGCAAGCAGTTGGGTGAAGAAGCGCGTTCCGATGCGTTCACGTTTGCCGCCGCCATGGACTACATCGCGAAGAAGAAGCCTCGCGTGCTGTTTCTGTCGCTCGACGAAACCGACGAGCGCTGCCACGAAGGCCGCTACGACCGATACCTGACGGCGGCAAACAAGGCCGACCGGTTCGTGCAGTTGCTGTGGGAATCGATCCAGACGATGCCCGAATACAAGGGAAAGACAACGCTGATCTTCACCTGCGACCATGGCCGGGGCGACCCCCCAGTCGGCTGGAAAAGCCACGGCAAAGCGGTGAAGGGCTCGGAGTTCACCTGGATGGCGTTCATGGGGCCGGATACGCCCGCACTCGGCGAGCGCAGCGAAGTGCCGCCGGTGTCACAGGCCCAGGTTGCCGCCACACTCGCTGCGCTACTTGGTGAAGACTATTGCGCTGCCGAACCGAAAGCGGCGAAGCCGGTGGGGGATGTGCTGAAGGTGGTGAAGTGAACGGGGGTGTGGTGCGGTACTTGTCGACGTTGATCAGCTTCGATGTCGTGCAGTACTTCAGATCAAGATGCGGGCAGCACGAGGTAGCAATCTCCCGACGAACGATCGTGCAATGTTTACCGAACTCGCTCAAACTTCGCAAACTGCTCGTTCAAGCGTGACGCCAACTCCACGGGAAGCTTGTACGGTGTACCGCGAATCTTCCGGGTAAACTCCCCGTACTGCGTCGCAGGAAAGATCTCACCAGCAAGCGCTCTCAACGATGGGCACTCTGCCACTGGGGGTGCATAAACAACCTCGCAAGGGACACCAATTGGCCACCTGACCGGATCTCTCTCAAATCGGGATATGCGTTCCACAAAACAGCCGGCGGCATGGTCAAGACTCTGACTGCGGCGATGAACTTTCCATTCATCTCGGGAGTCGCATAGTCGTCCGGTGCAGATTCGGCGATGTAGCAGACTGTCAATGCGTCGGTGCCGTTCAATTCATTGTGCATGCGCGAAAGTTCACCCCGGGCATTGCGCGGCACACTGATGCGATCTTTGTCCAGCGAGAATCCATAGGCTGAATGAATCCAGCGAATATCCGGAATCATGTTTGCCTCCCCGGAACGACCGCATTCTGATCGATCCCGTTGACTGCAACAAAACTGACTTCTGGAATTGCATCCGTGATCATCACGGAGACGGGTAGGCCATCGACGAACTTGCGGATTGCCGCCTCCGACGCGAGTTCCATCTCGATATACGACACCTCAGTTCCATCGCCCGGCCGTTCCTCCTCAAATTGGCAGGTCGTCATCTTTCGAAGACCTGCATAGATCATTTCGGCGGGTTGGCCGCCCCATCGCGGGCTCTCGTCGTTTCCAAGCAACTCATCGCGTGCGCGTTCGTCGGCCTTGGCGAAGGCCTCGTCTTCCGTGCGAGCGCTGATAAGAAAAATGTTTTCCCGTACTGGAAAAGTAGCTTCGTTGTCCTCCTTCAACTTGAAGTAAAAGACCAAGTGCGCGGCATACCATTTCATGTCACGATCCCCGCGTTCTCCGATTGCGACAACCGGGAAACTTCTGGGCCTGCACAATCTTTATTGCTCGTGCTCGATCGTCAGCATCTCTGGCGGCAGCAAGCAATCGAGCTGGTACAGTGCAAACTGATTCGCCCGTTCCTGCTGCTTCGCGTTTGGCTTCCAGAGTGATTTCGTTCTCGCCTCGTTCGCGCGTTTTCGTCATGATCACGCATTTTGTTGAAGGCAATCGGGATTCACTTCGTGCTCCAATCCAGTCGCCGCAAGCGGCGGCTCAGCGCGGCCGGCGCCTGGGCGCGCGCTTCATCACCAGCGACAGATAGCGATCGTCTTCAACACTCGGAAATGTCCGCAGTCGGCGGTCGGTGCCGGGACGGGTCGGGCACCAGCGAAGCACGTCGTCATCGACCTGGAACAGGCACAGCGAAATCAGGCCGCGCACGTCGTCGGGGCCTTCTTCAATCAGCATGTCCATCTGCCGGGGCGCCTCGTCGTCGAGGAAGAGGGTGCCGATGTAGATGTTGCCTTCTTCGATCTCGAAGCTGTAGCGGGTGCCCGCGATCAGCAGACGGCAGTGGCGTCTGCCGGCGACGGCAGCCCAGGCACCTTGTAGTTGATCGAGAATGGGTCGGGTCTTGAGCCGTTCGAGTGACGGGGCCTGCAATGTCTGAACCATGTAAGGTGTGCTTTCGGAATCCGGGGAGAGTCGCCCCGCCGCCTCATGTGGCAGGACTATTCCGATGAATTATAGCGCGAATTCAAACGAGGGCAACGAAATAGCCGCACAAGTTCGACGTCGAACGCCTCAAGCGGTTGTCGACGGGAGCTCGACAGCTTGTTCGGGCAGCAGTGGGATCGTCATCTCGGCGTCGGATTTCCACGTTGCCACCCACTGAACCCAGTTGAGCCGTTGGCGATTGAACAGAAGGCGGTCGGCAGGCAGTACAGGGGCCTCATTCCGTTGTCGGGTTTTCAGGTCGCGCGGGTGCAGGCCCTCGCCGTCCTCTTTCAGATCGTACACCGCGGGGGCGTGATCGCGCGAGCCGTACCAGACTGTC
>JBBQII010000443.1:0-4227 GCA_038324795.1 Gemmatales bacterium | reverse complement strand
CATCGTGGTGTGCATCGCCGCGGTCACCACCCTCGGCTCGAACGCGAACAACACGTTCTCGAACGTCGCGGGCAAGGCCACCCCGGCCGGCGGCAGCTGATCCAGCGGCCCGGCTTGTCCGGGCCAACAGATGTTTGCGTGTGAAGGGTCCCCAACTTCGGGGGCTCTGCACGGTCTGCCTGATGCCGTTCGCCCTGAACGAGTCCGATCACGTGCGAGAGGTTCGCGCCTCTTCCGTGAAGTAATCGCCGATCAACTGTACGACGCTGAAATAGCACTGGTCGGTGGAACGCCCCCGAACACTGAAGCCCCGGCCGCACCCACTGGCGGTCGGGGCTTTATGCATTTCCACGGGCCGCAAAACACGCGCATTCCTCCGGGACGCGCGCTCACAATGCTCAATCTCCCGATCACTGATCGCTACGACCCATCCAACCGCTACTACCTGTCCGGATCGCCCAAATCTCGCGGGTGATACAGGTCTCTTCGTCTATTCATCCGCTTCAATCCCGGGTTCAATTGAATCAGTCACGGCGGGAACATTCGATCCTGCCAAGGTTGATGCAACTGTTTCACACATCGCAACCGGGAGTTCTGTCATGCGTACACTGAGCAAGAAAATCGTCAATTTCCTCAAGAAGGAAGATGGCCCGACGGCGGTTGAATACGCCGTCATGCTGGCACTGATCATCGTGGTGTGCATCGCTGCGGTCACCACCTTGGGCTCGAACGCCAACAACTCGTTCAGCTTCACGGCCAGTCGTCTGACCCCTGTCGCCAGCTGATCCGTCGTATCCGGATTCCGGGCCCCCGATCCGGTTTACTTCACCCCTCGGAGGCGACATGCGGCTCTGCAAGAAACTGGTCGAATTCCTGAAACGGGAAGACGGCCCCACGGCCGTGGAGTATGCCGTGATGCTGGCCCTGATTATCGTGGTCTGCATCGCGGCCGTCACTACGGTCGGTTCGAATGCCAATAACACCTTCAGCTTCACCGCCACCAAGGTGAAAGCTGCCAGCAGTTAGCGACGGATCGACTCGCAGCGGATGGAATCGTGGCCCCGCCGAGCCTCTCGGCGGGGCGTTTTTACTTCGGCGACGCAGCCTTCAGCGTAATCGTGTTCTAGGCTTCAGATGGTTGACTTCCGCCGGAACCGGGGGTCGCCTCGGCCACAAGGCCGGAATAGAGGAGAGGGATAACCATGAAAATGATGGTGTGTGCGGTCGTCGGCTTTCTGAAGAAGGAAGACGGCGTGACCGCGGTGGAATGTGCCCTGATGCTGGCACTGGTGCTTGTGATCTGCGTGGTGGCGATCAATCAGGTGTCACCCACAGGAACGGTCGGCGAACCGGTCATTGTTCAGACCGTTGATTCGGGTCGTTAAGAGCGTTCTTCCCGTCATTGCAACAACTGTTCGAGCCGACCGGCATGCGTGGCCGTCTCCTCCGCTGAGGTTCCTCTCAGTGTGACGTGGCCCAGCTTGCGGTTGGCTCGCGGCATTTTTCCGTACAAGTGGACGTGAGTACCTGGCACGTTCAACATCTCTGTCGCTGTCGGGCAATCCCCGATCAGGTTTATCATGACCGAATGCCCCACCGCCTGCGTCCCGCCCAGCGGTAGACCCGCAATGGCGCGGATGTGGTTCTCGAACTGGCTTGTCTGAGCCCCTTCGGTGGTCCAGTGCCCGGAATTGTGGACGCGAGGGGCCATTTCGTTAACGATCAGCTCGCCGCAGTAGTCAAACAGCTCGATCGCCAGCACGCCGACGTAGTTCATGGCGGCCAAGGCTCTCCCTGCAAGGTCTTCGGCTTTCACCTGCAGCAGTTCGACATTCGGGGCGGGAGCTGTCGTCCGCCGCAGCATGCCGCCGCGATGCACGTTCTGAACCAGCGGGTAAAAGGCTGTCTCCCCGGTGCGGCCACGCACGCAGACGATCGACAGTTCCCGTTCGAACGGGACGAATGCTTCCAGAATCAACGGTCGACCGCCCAGCAGCTCCCATGACCTCCCGGCTTCATCGGGCGTCCGCAGTACCGCCTGGCCTTTGCCGTCGTAACCGAAGCGGGTGGTCTTCAGCACCGCCGGTAGGCCGATCCTCGCAATCGCATCGTCGAACTCTTCGCGGGATTCGATGGCCGCGAAGGCGGGCACGGGAATTCCCAGCGATCGGAAGAACAGCTTCTCCGCGACACGGTCCTGCGCGATAGCCAGCGCGTCAGCAGGCGGGTAGACCGGCAACCGCTCGGCCAGCCAGCGTACCGATTCGACGGGGACGTTCTCGAACTCGTAAGTAACCGCATCCAACCCGCGTGCAAAGTCAAACAACACACGGTAGTCTTCGAACTCGCCCTGAACGCATTCGGCCACCTGGCCGGCCGACGGTTCGTTCGCGGGATCGAGGAAACGACAACGGATGTCGAGCGGATAAGCCGACAGTGCCAGCATGCGCCCGAGTTGCCCGCCGCCGAGGATGCCGATCTTCATTTGGATTTGCTTGCCTTCCGGGGGGTACGCGGGTCGGGCGATGCGAGTACCGCTTCCGTCTGTTGTTCGCGGAATTGGTGGACCGCCTGCCGGATGCGGGGATGTTTGCCGCCGAGGATTGACGCCGCGAGCAGGGCCGCATTGATCGCCCCCGCCTTGCCGATCGCCAGCGTGCCGACCGGAATCCCGGCCGGCATCTGCACGATGGAGAGCAGCGAATCGACCCCGCGCAACATTGCTGATTCGACGGGCACGCCCAGCACTGGCAAGGCGGTCTTGGCCGCGGCCATGCCGGGCAGATGGGCCGCGCCCCCGGCACCGGCAATGATCACTTCCAACCCGCGAGATTCAGCGGTGCCGGCATACTCGAACAACAGGTCAGGCGTGCGATGCGCGGAGACAATGCGCACTTCGTGCGGCACGCCCAGTGTGATGAGCGTGTCGACGGCATGCGACAGCGTATCCCAATCGGAGTGCGACCCCATGATGATGCCGACGAGTGGTTGCATGGAGAGTGATGTAGGAGTCTAGCGAAGGGCCGGCAAATCGGGCTGCCGGGGCAGATGATCGAGAAACGCCAGGAACTGATCGAGCAGCGATGCGGTGGACACCGTCGGCGGGCCGGCGATGACCAATGTTTTCGCGTCGACGCGCATCGTTCCCGGGAAGCCCTTGATCGTCAATTCGCACCACGAGGTGTCGCTGCCGTAGGTCAGTTTCAGGCCAGTCGGGTCTTCGTCTTCCAGGTGGTCGACAAGATCAGCGACATTGATCGGCCGGGCGAATTCGAAGAGCAGAGTAGTGAAGATCGGCCCGAAGACGGCCTTGAACTCGGCAGCGCGAACCAGCAGCGGATCGCTGAGGCCCGACACTTCCCGTCGCCAGATGACGTTGGTGCCGTTCTCGGGATCGACGTCGGTGGTCACGGTATAGGTGAACTGCGGCGTGCGGATCATGCCGCCGTCTTCATCGCGGGATGCTTCAATCTGTTTGCGCTTCAGGTTGTATGCGTCCCGAAGGGCCTGAAAGGTGCGATCAAGGTCGGCCTGCACATCCCCGGCGGCGATGCGGGCGAGGAACTTGCGGGCCGCGACCGCGGAGTAGTCGGGGATACTCTGTCCGCGCGCGTGCCCACTCAGGTCCTTGATGCGCCCGGTCGACTCCGCCCGAAAGGCGACACGCTGCAACTGGCTCAGGTCCGGCATGCCGGGCACGGCTGATTCTCCATGGTTTTCAGAACCCAGCGGTTTAGACTCGGACCACACGCGCGAATCTACTCCGTCATCTTCACTTGTCCGTTGACGAGAATGCCGCGCAGTTTGATCTCGCCCGGACCTGGCGCGTGCAGAACCAGGATTGTCGGGACCTGCTTCGCCGGCATGAACTTCAGGTACTTCTCGGAGATGATGCTGCCGACGCCCGATTTCAGGGCGATGATGATTTCATCCCCCTTCCGCTCGGCTGACAGCGATACCGGCATCGTGTCGACCTCGGTTTTCACTTCGTGCTCGAGACCGTAGAGGTTCAGTTTCAGTGTGCGGCCGTCGGGCACAAAGTTGAACTCCACCCGGCTCTTGTCGAGCATCTTAAATCGCGACGTGGCCGAGGCATTGGCCTTCAGCACGATGTCGTCGGGAGCGTTGCCTTCGCTGTTGACGAAGATCCAGTTGCTTTCGACCGCGGTGCCGGTGCGGATCGAGTTGAAGCTCTTGCGCGTCACCGGTTCGCCCGGTGTCGCCAGC
>JBBQII010000442.1:0-4234 GCA_038324795.1 Gemmatales bacterium | reverse complement strand
GGCCGGTTGAACGACTATATCCGCCGCAATCCGCAGGAATCGGAAGTCATCGCCAAGTACCTGTCGATGATTCAGCAAGAGGCGTTCCGCTGCAAGGAGATCACGAGCAAGCTGCTCGAGTTCAGCCGCGTGGGCGAACGTCGTCGTGAGCCGACGAACCTTGCGGAACTGATTCAAAGCGTACTCGAGATCGCCCAGCACCTGCAGAACTGCCGCGGCAAGCGGATCATCTTCCAGCCGTACACGCATGTGACCGCCGGGGTGAATGCCCAGGACATCAAGTCGGTGGTGCTGAATCTCGTCGTCAACTCGCTCGACAGCATGGACGACGGCGGCGTACTGACGATAACGCTCGTCCAGCGCGGCCCTGTGGCGGAGATGGTCTTCGCGGACACCGGTTGCGGCATGCCGCCCGATGTGCTCGACAACATCTTCGAGCCGTTCTTCACGAAGAACCGCACGGGCAAGGGCACGGGCCTGGGCCTGTTCATCAGCCACCAGATTGTCGATCAGCATGGCGGTCAGATTGAAGCCCGCAGCCCGGGCTCGAATCAGGGTAGTACGTTCACGGTTCGTGTTCCGATTCAGCCGGTGCAGGCAGCCGCGACGGATGCGAATCCGGACATTCTGCCGTTCGGCACCGTGGTGAAGAAGAAAGCAGTCGCCGCCCCGCAGACGGAGGATGGACTTGGCCACGCCGCCGCATAAAAGCCTTCGGGTACTGTTCGTCGACGATGAGTCGTCGCTGCGCGAGTTCATGCGACTCGAGTTGCCGCGCCTTGGGCACGAAGTGACCGTCTGCCCCGATGGACGCTCCGCGCTCGAGGTGCTGAAGAAGAACACCTTCGACGCAGCCATTCTCGACCTGCGCATGCCGGACATGACGGGCATTGAGGTGCTCGGCCATCTCAAGCACGTCTCACCGGACACTGAAGCGGTGATGATGACCGGCTACGCCAGCAAGGAGACGGCCATCGAGGCCCTGCGTCTCGGGGCGTTCGACTATATCACCAAGCCGTGCAAGATTTCGGAGATCGAAGGGATCCTGATCCGGATTCTGGAGAAGCGGAAGCTCAAGAACACGAACATCGCGCTGCAGACGCGTGTGCACGCGGCCGAGGGGCCGAGCCTGCTGATCGGCGGTTCGTCGGCGATGGCGGCCGTGCATCGGCTGATCGCGACCATCGCGCCGACCGATGCCCCGGCCCTGATCCTGGGCGAGACCGGCACGGGCAAGGAACTGGTTGCCCGCACCGTCTTCCAGCAGAGCAAGCGGCATGACATGCCCTTCGTTCCGGTCAACTGCGGCGCTCTGTCGCCGACACTCGTCGAAAGCGAACTGTTCGGCCATCGCAAGGGAGCCTTCACCGGGGCCGACCGCGATCACAAGGGGCTGTTCGAAGTCGCCAATGGCGGAACATTGTTCCTTGATGAACTCGGCGAACTCAACAAGAACATTCAGGTGAAGCTGCTGCGCTTCCTCGAAGCGGGCGAACTTCGCCGACTGGGCGACACCGACCCGATCCGCAGCGACGTACGCCTCATCTGTGCCACCAATCGCGATCTGACGAAGATGATCGCCGCCGATGAATTTCGTGAAGACTTGCTGTATCGCTTGAACACCTTCGAAATCAATCTGCCCTCGCTGCGGGAACGCAAGACCGACATTCCCGACCTGGCCCGGCACCTGCTGTCCCGCTCGGCAAAACGGCCGATCGATCAGGTGGCCGACCTGCTGACGAGCGAAGCGATTGAAGTGATGTACGAACACGAATGGCCCGGCAACGTCCGCGAACTGGCGAACGCGATGGAGTATGCCTACATCGTCGCCCAGGGCGGACCGATCGCGCCGGCACATCTGCCGCAGACGGTGCGCGTACGCCGTGCGAAACTGCCGCCGCCGACTGCCGCGGTGCCGATGGCGCTGCCCGTGAACGCATACCAGAACATCCTGCCGATGCCGGGAGCCAATTCGCTCGGTTCGTCACGAACATTGGCCGACATTGAAATGGAGCACATCCTGCGCGTGCTCGAGAAGAACAACCACAACAAGCCGCTGACCGCCAAGGAACTCGGCATCAGCTTGAAGACGCTGTACAACAAGCTGAACCGCTGGGAAGAAGAACGGCGGACGGCGGGGTAGTGCCGAGCGGCTGCCGCGACCGTTAGCCGCGACGCGCAGGCTTTCCGCAGCGGAGCGCGGCAGCACGCAAAACGCGCTCCCCTGCGCCGAGCCTCCGGGTCGCGGCTACTGACTGTCAGGTTCAAAATGCCAGTCAACAGCAACATCCTTCGTGGCGTACGCGTTTCGCGTGCATGTAGATTCGTGCACGCGAAACGCCTGCACCTCGATCGGTCGCCTCGCTCCAACCGGCATTCGCAACCTGACTGTCAATAACCCTCTTCAATCTTCTTCTTCCGCAACTGATGATGGTAATGCTGTGCGAACCGATGGGCCTCGTCGCGCACATATTGCAGCAGCCGCAGTGCTGCGGAGTGTCGGCTCAGTTTCAGCGACTCGGCCTCGCCGGGGCGGAAGATCTCTTCCTGCTGTTTCGCCAGTGAGATCAGGCACGGCGGTTCAATGTTGAGCGCCCGCAGTGCGTCCCGCGCGGCATTCAACTGGCCTTTGCCGCCGTCGATCAGCATGATGTCGGGCAGGCTGTCGCCGTCTTTCGCCAGTCGGCGGAAGCGGCGGAAGATCACTTCCCGCATTGAGGCGAAGTCGTCGATCCCTTCCACCGTGCGGATCTTGAATTTGCGGTAGCCCGGCTTGAACGGCAGCCCGTCAAGGAAGCTGACGAGCGAAGCAACCGTATCATCCCCTTGCAGATGCGCGATGTCGACCCCTTCAATCACGCGCGGGGTTTGTGACAGGCCCAGCACTTTGCGGAGGCCGATCAGCCCTTTACGCGGGTCGATGTGAAACACTTCCGGCTGGCTGTCACCGGAGACGTCACCGCGCAGGTCGAGCTTCTGCAGCGACTGAACCTCATCGCGGATGCGGCCGGCCTTCTCGAACTGCAGTTGGCCGGCGGCCTCCTGCATCTCCTTTTCCATCTCGCGGATCAGGCGATGGCGTTTGCCTTCCAGTATCAACCGCAGCGAACGGATCTGCTTGCGATACTCTTCGCGCGTCACGCGCAGGTTGCACGGGGCCGTACACTGGCGGATCGAGTGAAGCAGGCACGGCCGGAACCAGCGCCAGCGGGCATCATCGCTTTTGATGTCCAGCGAGCACGTGCGGAACTTGAAGATGCGCTGCAACACCTGAATCGCCTGGCGCAGGCTGCGGGCGCTGGTGAACGGGCCGTAGAGCTTCACACCGCGCCGCCGCGGCTTGCGCGTAAACTCGACACGCGGAAACTCTTCGCGGATGCGGATCTGCAGGTAAGGGAAGGTTTTGTCGTCCTTCAGGTCCTTGTTGTAGCGCGGCTGGATGTCCTTGATCAGGCGAGCTTCCTTCAGCAGCGCATCGACTTCGGTATCGGTTTCGATGAAGTCGATATCCGCAATGTGCTTGATCATGTCGCGGATGCGCGTGTCGTCCACGGCGGTGGTCAGGAAGTAGGTCGACGCGCGACTGCGCAGGCTCTTCGCCTTGCCGACGTAGATGACCTTCCCGTCTGCATCCTTCATCAGGTAGACGCCCGGCGTGGTCGGGAATGTGCGAACTTTTTCGCCGGGAGCGAGCTTCACGTCCGGCGGTGGGGTTTCATCCATGATGCGTTTCAAACTGCGGTGTATCCCGTTGGGATGCACGCCAAACGATGTCGTCGTACACTAACGGCATTGTATCGTGATCCTCTCTCTCAGGGTGTCTGACATGACGCGAATTCTGTGGTTGATGATGTTGCTGCTTGTTCCTACCATGGCACACGCCGCTGATGCGAAGCTGGCGAACATCGTGCTGATCTTCATCGACGACATGGGTTACGGCGACATCGGGCCGTTCGGCAACAAGGAATTGCGTACGCCGCATCTCGATCAGTTCGCGAAGGAAGGGATGAAGTTCGACTGCTTCTATGCCACGCCGGTCTGCTCGATGTCGCGGGCCTCGCTGTTGACCGGTTGCTACAACACGCGCGTATCGGTCCCCGGCGTGCTGTTTCCTGCCGCCAACATTGGTCTGCACCCGGACGAGATGACGTTGGCGGACCTTCTGAAGCAGAAGAACTACGCCACCACCTGCATCGGTAAGTGGCACCTCGGGCACCGCGAGCCGTTTCTACCC
>JBBQII010000441.1:0-4261 GCA_038324795.1 Gemmatales bacterium | reverse complement strand
TTCCGCATTCCCAATTCCGCATTCCAATTTACTTCATGATCGTCGGGGCGGCCGGCGGCATCAGTGGAGTTGCCGCGGTTTTGCCCATGTACAACTGCGGCTTCGCCTCTGCGCGGATCTGGGCGAACAGCTTGGGCACTTCCTTGTCGATCTTGCGATCGACCACTTCCTTGCGAAGGTCGGCCTTCACCTTCTGGAAGTCGACATCCTTCGCTGGGGCGACAGTGCCGACACGCTTGACGACCAGATAGCCGATCGGCAGTTCGATGATCGGGCTCAGGTCGCCGACCTTCAGACTGAAGGCGATCTCTTCCACCTTGGCACTATCCGACCCTGAATAACGGCCGATCGGTTCGATTTCGCCTGCCCGCGATGCCAGCGCCGAATCGGGCTGGCGCGTGGCGACGGCATCCCAGCCGGCATCGGGGTTCTGTTCGCTGCCCGGCTTGCGCAGTTCGCCGTACATCTTGTGGGCGATGTCGCGCTGCTCCTTGGGCCAGAGCACGATCTTGACGCGGGCCTTCTCGCCGTAACGATTGTCGTACATCTGCTTCAATTCTTCATCGCTGACCTGGATTTGATCGCGGCACAGCTTGGCAAGCAGCAGGCGCGGCTTCATCACGTCCGCGCGCCACTCGTCAAGCGACTTCTTGTAACGCTGCGGCAACACCGTCTTGATGAAATCTTCCTTCGAGATGTTGATGCGCTTGCAGTCATCAAGGATGGCCGCGTCGATTTCGATCGGCGTGACGTCGATCCCCTTCTTGGCGCACGCAATCTCGATCAGGCGTTTGTTGACGAACAACTCGAGCCGCTGTTCGCCGTAGATCGAGATCAGATGCTCGCCGAATTCTTCGCGGGTGATCGGCATGTTGCCGTAAATGTAGGCGACGACGCGTTTACCGCTGTCCGCCATGGCCGTCGTGGCCGATGCCTGCACGACCGGTTGCGGGGTCGCCTGCTGGGCGGCCAGCGGGGCCGGGCGCATCGACTGGCCGATCGCGAAGCCGACCGCCAGCACAAGGCCCGTCCCAAGGAACATCAGACCTGCTCGTTGTGTTCGCTGCTTCATGCCTGGAAGCCTCCCTATCGGTGGCCGGCAGGCGCGGGGCGCGTGCCGGGGTTTTCCGGAAGCGTGGAGGTATAGCAAACCTGCAAGTGGCTGCAAGGCCAAGCTGCGGGCCATACAATCTCCCGGTTCCCCTTTCCCTCAAGGGCCGTTCTATGCAAGTCATCGTCACCGCGGTCGGGCCGGACAATCGTGGCCTGGCTGACCCGATCGTGCATCACGTGACGACCTTCGGCGCGAACATTGCCGAGATTCAGATGTACGATCACGATACTGAGCGCATGTTCGCCATGCTTCTCCGGATGGAATGGCCCCACGAACGCATTCCGATCGGGCAACTTCGCACGGACTTGGCCGGGATTGGTACGGTAAAGGGGCTGGCGGTCCGCACCTGGTCCCCCACGGAACATCATCGCCCAACCCGGTTGGCGCTCTGTGTGACCCATCGGACCGAACCGCCGCGGGCCGTGCTGGAAGCGATCCGCGCGGGCAAACTTGCCGCCACGCCGGCGGTGGTGATCGGCAACCGCAACGCCTGCCGTCCGCTGGCGGACGAGTTTGGCATCCCCTGGGAGTCGGTCGGCAACGACAAGGGCGACCCGGACAACGATCGGATGGTGTCGCTGTTCGACCATTACCAGATCGACTACATCGTGCTGGCCCGGTACATGCGCATCATTCCCCCTTCGACCTGCTGGAAGTTCGCCGGCGGGCGTATCATCAACCTGCATCACGGGTTGCTGCCGCCATTTCCCGGGCCCCAGCCGTATCATGATGCATACAGCAAGCGGATGCTGACCTACGGGGCGACCATCCACTTCATCGTCCCCGAACTGGATGCCGGCGAGCAGATTATCCATCAGGATGCGTTTGCCGTACCGCCGGGGACACCATTGCCCGAGATTCAACGGATCGGCCAGACGGAGCACGAGCCGGCCTGCCTGGTGGAAGGCCTGCGCCGGGTCGTTGATCGTGAGGTCGCTCTTCGGTTTCACCGTGTCGTTGCCCGCACCGGCGACAGCTTGTCAATTGAGGGATCGCGATGAAGCTGCCCCGCCTGACCCGTCGCCGTTTTTTCGCCGCCTGCGGCGTCGCCACCGCCGCGACGACCGTCTACACTTGGCGCGTCGAGCCTCACTGGTACGAAGTCGTCGAGCGTGATCTGCCGATCGTGGGACTTCCCACGGAGCTATCGGGCAGGAAACTGGTGCAGATCAGCGATCTGCACATCGGCAAACTCGTCGATGACGACTACATCATCGCGGCCATCGCGCACGCCTGCTCGCTGGGTGATTTGCTCGCAATCACCGGCGACTTCATGAGTTGCGAATCGGGCGAGCAAACCGACCATGTCGCCCGTGTCCTCGAGAAGGGGCTGAAGCACCCGCCCTTGGGCACCGTGGCCGTGCTCGGCAATCACGACTTCGGTCGGAACTGGAAGAACCCCGCGGTCGCGGCTGCGTTGCAGGTTCGGCTGGAGGCGGCCGGCATCACGCTGTTGCGCAATGACAAGACGGAGGTGAAGGGGCTGCAGATCGCCGGCGTGGACGACCTGTGGGGAGGCATGTTCCACCCCGAACGGGCGGTTGCCACAATCGATCGCGATCGGCCGTCGCTGGTACTGTGCCACAATCCCGATGGTGCGGACATCAAGGCCTGGCACGGCTACAGGGGCTGGATTCTGTGTGGCCATACCCACGGCGGGCAGTGCAAGCCGCCGTTCCTGCCGCCGCCCCTGCTGCCGGTCGACAACGCCCGCTCTACGGCCGGGGAGTTTGATCTTGGTGACGGGCGAAATCTCTACATCAATCGGGGCTTGGGCTACATCCGACGGGTGCGTTTCAACGCGCGGCCGGAGATTACAGTGTTCCGACTGGTGACAGTTTAGCGGGTCCTGCAAATTCGACGCCCGATGACCGCCACAATCGCCGCAATTATACCAGTCATCCCAGACTGTTTCAAAACGTAGCGAATTCGCGGGTTGCGGCAGTCATTTTCTTGATCAACCGTATTCATGCTGGTAAATTTGAGCAAGTTGGCTAATCTGAACAAAATACGCGAATCCGTCCTTTTCATCGTAACAGGAAGTTGTAGCGCCTGCCGTCGTCCGGGTTGTCCCCGGGAAGGGGCATGAGCTGCCAGCGATAGGATTCGTCGTCTGCTCGTCGGTCGGAGCTACCGCGAGGCAGTCGGGGAGAAGTTTGCTCCATGCACCGTCGGGTCGTGGTATCTGGGTTGGGCGTGGTAGCCCCCAATGGAGTCGGCAAGGACGCGTTCTGGTCCGCCTGCGTCAACGGCAGGAGCGGCATTAGCCTCATTTCGGCCTTTGATGCCTCCTCGTTTCCCATCAAGGTGGCGGGCGAAGTCAAAGACTTCGATCCGATGCCGTTCGTGCCGGAATCCAGCCGCAAGTCGCTGAAGATCATGGGCCGGGCGGCCCGCTTCGGCCTCGGGGCTGCCGGATTGGCCATTCAGGACAGCGGACTAGATCTGGGGAAGGAAAACCCGGAGAAGATCGGCGTTTGCATGGGGGGCGGCGTCGTACCCGTCGACCTCGGCGAAATCATGCCGCTTTTAATGCAGGTCGCGGATGAGAAGGGCCGGTTCGACTTGAACCGGCTTGACCCCCGTAACGGCACCCCGCTGTTCCCGTTGTGGCTGTTGAAATACCTGCCCAACATGGTGGCCGCCCATATTTCGATGGCGTTCAACGCCCAAGGGCCCAACAGCACGATCACGACCGCCTGCGTGGCCGGAACTCAGGCCGTTGGCGAAGGCTTCCGCATGATCGCTCGCGGCGAGACGGACGTCTGCATCACCGGCGGGGCCGACAGTCGGCTCGATCCGTTGCTGCTGATGGCGTACACCGCACTCGGCACCCTGAGCCGGGCCAATTTGCCGCCCGAAGAGTGTTCCCGCCCATTCGACCGCCTGCGCGATGGCTTCGTGCTGGGCGAAGGAGCCGGCGTGCTGATCCTTGAAGAATACGAGCATGCCCGCGAACGCAGTGCGACCATCTACGCGGAAGTTCTCGGCTTCGGCAGCAGCTTCGATGCGTACTCGATCACCAAGCCCGATCCGGAAGGGAAGGGCGGTGCCCGCGCGATCCGCAACGCGCTGCAGGAAGCGCACATCAACGCGGACGAGATCGGCTACATCAACGCCCATGGCACCAGCACCCGGCTCAACGAT
>JBBQII010000440.1:0-4263 GCA_038324795.1 Gemmatales bacterium | reverse complement strand
AGCGCCTGTGCCGCTATCTCGACCAGCCGAGTTGTATCCTCTGCATCGTCGAACGAGACGAACTCAGGCCTTCGAGATAGCGGCACAGGCGCTGGAAGCCGAACATGTCTCCTTCGATGTCGAAGTCGTCGTAGATGTAGGCCGAGCTGAACGATAGCGGAACGGGTGGCCACAGCATTCGCCGCAACGTGCCGGCATGATGCAGGACGAGACTAAAGCTGCTCGGCTCGGGCTGGCATGACCAAACGGTGCCATCCCAGAAACGGACATCAAAGAACCGCGGTTGCAAGTCCGCGAAAAGCTTCACCAAAACGGCGTGACATTGCCGAACGTCAGGATCCGTTGATGCGAATGCGATCGTCGTGTTCGTCATGATTCCTTCTCAACAAAGAACGAGACCCGGTGCAGCGTCAAAGCTGATACTTCATGTTGACTACCCGAAAATGAAGCGTTGACAAAGCACCGGGGTTTAGTGTATTGGCCGATGACGTGACCGATCGCCCATCCTCGGTTCTATCTCAGCAGGCTGCACCCGGTGTACAATACGTACGGCATCATCGTCGAATCGATCAGGGTTCTGGCCGCCGTTTGCCTCCTGTTGCCTGTCGCTTGCCGGCATCCAAAAACCACTCCCTATCCGACGCCGGCAACGTCCGGCCTGAACACCCGTGACCTGATCGACGTCGAAGCGCAAACCGAAGCGGATGACCTGACACCGACGGCTCAACTGGGTGCGGCTGCCGAACGCCTTCGCAAGGAGCGGCAGAAAAACTTCGGGGACCAGTCCAAGAACGAGGGCGGGGTCGGTTTGACGCAGCCTGACCGCAACATCCTCTGCCTGTCCGGCGGAGGTTCGTACGGGGCCTACACGGTCGGTGTACTACATGGTTGGACGAAGCGGGGCGATCGCCCGTGCTTCGACGTGGTGACCGGCATCAGCACCGGGGCGCTCATTGCCCCGTTCGCGTTCCTTGGACCGAAATACGATGCCGCGTTGAAGCAACTTTACACCACCGTGGAAAGTAAGGACATCTACACAGTGCGCCGGTTCTGGGGGCTGTTCGACGAGTCATTCGCCGACACGGCACCGATGGCTGCCCGGATCAATGCCTTCCTCACTGCTGAAGTCATTCAAGACCTGGCCGACGCGCACCGCAAAGGTCGCCGCCTGTACATCGGTACGACGGAGGAGGAAGGGAAACAGTTCGTCATCTGGGATATCGGTGCAATGGCCGAACGGAACGGGCCGAGGGACCGGGAGCTGATCGGCAAAGTGATGCTGGCCTCGTCGGCCGCGCCGGGCTTCTTCCCGGCCGTGCAAATCGAGGTGAACGTCGATGGCGTCAAGCATACCGAACGGCACGTTGATGGCGGGGTTTCGCAGGCCGTGTTCTACCGGCCGCCCTATGTCCCGCCTGAGGAACGTTCCAACGTGGCGGCCCGGGACCTTGCCGGTGCCAAAGTTTACGTGATTGTGGCCGGCAAGCTGTACGCCGATCCGGAGGTGATCTGCCCGTGGTCGTTGAGCACCGCGGGGAAGAACGTATCAACCCTCATCTACGCGCAATCGCGTGGCGATCTCCAAAGGCTTTACACCGTCTGCCTGCTGACGGGCATGGACTACTTTGTGTCGGCCATTCCATCCGAGTTTCAGGTGCCGATCTCCAGCAGTGAATTTGCTCCCGCCCCGATGACCGCACTGTTTGAAGAAGGCCGCCGCATAATCGCGACTGCGAAGCCCTGGCGCGTACTGCCGCCGGGCACCAAACCGGGCGAAAGCTCGCTGGCGCGAACCGGCCCCAGCCTGACCTATCAACAGCGGGGTCCCCTGCTGCCGATCAGCGGCCCGAAGGGGCTCACTGTTCCGCCGCGTTTCCCCATTACCGATCACGACGGCATCAAGGCCATCGCACCGGCACCAATCATCAAGTGACGGACTGGCCAGCCTGTCCTGTACCTCTTCAGTACCGTTCTTCACGTCAGTCACGAAGCAAATCCAATTTTGAATGCACGGTTCTGCACTTGCAGGAAGCCCCCGCTGGGTCGTGTGAGGCGCATTTCCCTGGCGCAAGTTGAACGGAAAACTCGGCACCGACTACAATTTCAATGAATCGAACTCGCTCCGATTCGCATCGGACACTTCATTCACCTTCTTCCGGAGAGATCATGACAAGAGCAAGTTTTGCCACTCGCGCTTTGGCAAGCGGTGCGGTGCTTAGCATCGTCGCGCTGGTGTTCTCCCAGAATCGGCCCACGGCCGCGGAAGATCTGAAGCCGAAGGCGGCGGCACCGGAAAAAGAAAACGCCGCACCCGGCGGTATGTGCCCGGTGATGTCCGGTGAGGCCGGCCCCCAACGACACACCGTCGCCGGGGCCTTGTCGAACCGGGACTGGTGGCCGAATCAGTTGAACTTGCAGATTCTTCATCAGAACTCGGCCAAAAGCGATCCGATGGGCGCCGACTTCAACTACGCCGACGAGTTCAAGAAACTCGATCTTGAAGCAGTGAAGAAGGACATCAACACGTTGCTCACCACGTCACAGGACTGGTGGCCGGCCGACTACGGCAACTATGGGCCGCTGTTCATCCGGATGGCCTGGCACAGCGCGGGCACTTACCGCGTCGCGGATGGCCGTGGCGGTTCCTCTTACGGTACGCAACGATTCGCGCCATTGAACAGTTGGCCCGACAATGCCAACCTCGATAAGGCCCGTCGGCTGCTCTGGCCGATCAAGCAGAAGTACGGCCAGAAGATCTCCTGGGCGGACCTCATGGTCCTGACCGGGAACGTCTCTCTCGAGAACATGGGCTTCAAGACCTTCGGCTTTGCCGGCGGTCGCGCCGATGTCTGGGAACCGCAGGAAGACATCTTCTGGGGCCCTGAGAGCAAGTGGCTTGGCGACAAGCGCTATACCGGGGACAGGAAGCTCGAAAACCCGCTCGCCGCCGTGCAAATGGGCCTGATCTACGTGAACCCCGAAGGCCCGAACGGCAAACCCGACCCGATCGCCGCAGCCCGGGACATTCGCGACACGTTTGCCCGCATGGCGATGAATGACGAAGAGACCATTGCCCTCATTGCCGGCGGACACACCTTCGGCAAATCGCATGGTGCCGCCAACCCGGAGAAGAACGTCGGCCCTGAACCGGAAGCAGCCGGTCTGAAGGAACAGGGCCTCGGCTGGAAGAATACATTCGGAAAAGGCAACGCCGGCGACACCATCACCAGCGGACTGGAGGGGGCGTGGACTTCCACCCCGGTTAAGTGGTCGCACGGCTACTTCGACAACCTCTTCGGCTACGACTGGGAACTCGTCAAGAGTCCCGCGGGCGCATGGCAGTGGACGCCGAAGGATCCCAAGGCCAAGGGGACAGTACCGGATGCGCATGATCCGAAGAAGTCGCACGCACCGATCATGTTCACGACCGATCTGTCAATGAAGATGGACCCGGCCTATGCCAAGATCTCGAAGCGGTTCCACGAGAACCCGAAGGAGTTCGCCGCTGCCTTCGCCAAGGCATGGTACAAACTCACGCATCGCGACATGGGGCCCGTTTCGCGGTTGCTCGGTCCGACCGTTCCCGAACCGCAACTGTGGCAGGATCCCGTTCCCGCTGTCGATCACAAACTGATCGATGATGCGGACATCGCCGTGCTGAAGACCAAGATCCTCGCGTCGGGCATCTCCAACGCTCAACTGGTTTCAACCGCATGGGCATCGGCATCGACGTTCCGCGGGACCGACAAGCGCGGCGGTGCCAACGGCGCACGCATTCGCCTTGCGCCGATGAAAGACTGGAAAGCGAACAACCCTGACGAATTGGCGAAAATCCTGCCGATCCTTGAGACGATCCAGCAGGATTTCAACAAAGCACAGGCCGGCGGCAAGAAGGTTTCACTGGCGGATCTGATCGTTCTGGGCGGTTGTGCGGCCGTCGAGGAAGCGGCGAAGAAGGCCGGGAATGAAGTGAAGGTTCCCTTCTTGCCCGGGCGCACCGACGCATCGCAGGAAATGACGGACTCGGAATCAATCGCTTTCCTCGAACCGAAGTCCGACGGCTTCCGCAACTATCACGCCCGCGAGATCGACAGGCCCGCCCCGGAGTTGCTTGTTGACCGTGCCCACCTGCTCACGCTTACCGCGCCAGAGATGACCGTTCTCGTCGGCGGCATGCGCGTTCTGAATACCAACTCCGGGAACTCCCAGTTGGGTGTCTTCAGCAAGCGACCCGAGGCGTTGACCAATGACTTCTTCGTGAAC
>JBBQII010000439.1:0-4273 GCA_038324795.1 Gemmatales bacterium | reverse complement strand
CAGTGGTCGCGGCCCGCGTCTTTGTTGATCTTGGGTGTACGGCCGAACTCGCCCATGACGACTACCAGCGTTTCGTCGAGCTGGCCGCGGTCGTGCATGTCGTCGATGAGGGCGGACAGACCGCGGTCGAATTCCGGCAGCTTGTTGTCGAGACCTTCGAAGATTTTGCCGTGATGGTCCCAGCCGCCGTAGTTGATGGTGACGAACTTCACGCCTGACGCAACCAGGCGTCGGGCCATCAGGCAGCTTTGACCGAACGTGTTGCGGCCGAATCGGTCGCGAAGCTTTTCCGGTTCCTCGTCGATGGCGAACGCCCGGCGAGCTTCGCCGGAGAGGACCATGTGGGCGGCCCGCTGGCGGAACTCGTCGTAGGTCGCGATCTGGTCGTTGGCCTGCACCTTCTCGGCCAAGCCATCGACGGCGGCCAGCAGCGTCTGCCGGCGCTCGGCCCGCTTCGGCGTGATTGCTTCCGCGGGGGCGACGTCCTGGACGCGGTAGTCCGTGCCGTTGGGGTCGCCGGCCCGAAACGATTCGTAACGCCCGCCGAGGAACGCGCTCTTGCCAAGCTCCCAGGTGAACGACGGATTGCGTGGGATCGAGACGTACGGCGGCAGCGTGCCGCTGAAGCCGGTTTCGTGAGCGACGACGGCACCGATCGCCGGGTAGTCACCGAACGCCGAGCCGAAGCGGCCGGACATAACCCAGTTGGTGGCCGTCACGTGGTGGTCGTTGTTGTGGGCCGCGGAGCGGACGAGGCTGATCTTGTTCATCGTTCGCGCCATGTTAGGCAGCCGTTCACTGACCTGCAGGCCGGGGACGTTGCTGTCGATGGGCCGATACTTGCCACGGATCTCTTCCGGCTGGTCGGGCTTCAGATCGAACGTGTCGTGATGCGACAGCCCGCCGCCCAGATAAACAAGGATGACCGATTTCGCCCGATGCTTGCGCCGGCTGGTCATCGGTGCCTGCTCGGCCGCGCGCAGGTACCCGGAGAGCGACAAGCCAAGCCCCGCAAGGCCGCCGACGCGGATGAAATCGCGCCGTGTGGCACCGGAACAGTTGCGGCGGGTGGAGCAGGGCAGGGTGATATCGAACATGGTCAAACCTCTGAAAATCTCGACACCTGTATCCCTTCGGGATGCACACTAACCCAATCCCCCGTCAATGATTGAACGCGAAGTTTTTCGAGTTCAACAGCGCCCAGTACAGGTCGCGGAAGACTTCATCGCGCTCGCCGTCGGCCAGCAGGCGCATCACTGTCTTGCGTTCGAAATCGGTCGGCAGCCGGGAGAAGGCGGTCAGGAACATCTCGTCGATCACGCGGGAATCGTCCTTCTCGTCCTTCAACAGCTTCGTCAGGCGTGATTCATTCGCTTTGACGCGTTGCACGATGCTCTCGCCGTTCTGCAGGTGCAGCAGTTGCGGCATCGTCACGTCGCCCATCCGTTCGCAGGCGCAGGCGGTAACGCGTTCGGAACGGCCGAACAGTGTCAGGAAGTACGATTTTAATGTCGGGTCGGGCAGTTGGATCGCGCGAATTCCCTGCGGGTAGCCGGGGAACGTATCCGGAACGCCGGTGCAGTCGCTGATGGCATCAAGCAGCACTTCCGCGGGCAGTCGGCGAGCGAAGTAGTGCGAATAGAATCGGTCGTCGCCCTCGTTGCCCGGGCGCGTACTGCTGGTCAACTGGTAGGTGCGCGAGTTCAGGATCGTGCGCATCAAGTGCTTCAGGTCGAACTGATGTTCGACAAAGTCGCGGTTCAGGGCCTTCCACAGTTCGGGGTTCGATGGCGGGTTGGTCGCCCGCAGGTCATCGACCGGTTCGACGATGCCGACACCCAGGTAGTGCTTCCAGATGCGATTGACGATTGCGCCGCTGAACGATTCGTTGGTCGGGCTGGTCATCCACCGGGCCAAGTCGGCACGCGGGTCGTCGCCGATTGTCACGTCGCTGCGGTCCAGCGGCCGGGGCATCAGGAATTCCCCGGTGCGCGGTTGGCGCACGCCGACACGGCCGTTGTTCTGCTTCGGGTCGCGGGCGGCGATCAGCAGCGATGTCGTCCCGCCGTCTTTCGACGACTTGCGATCAAGCTTCACACGCGAAAAGAAGCCGGCGAAGTGGTAGAAGTCGTCTTGGGTGTAGCGTTCCAACGGATGATTGTGGCATTGCGAACAGCCGATGCGCGTACCGAGAAACGCCTGGGCCACGGAGCCGACGACTTCGGATTTCTCGACGTCGCGCTGCTCGCCGACAGTGACGATGAAGTAGCCGATGGCGGGACTTTCGCTTGCCGGGCCCTGCGAGGTCATCACGTCATAGACCAACTCATTCCACGGCCGGTTACTGGCAACCTGCTCGCGAATCCATGAATGAAATGAACGAACGCCCTTCGTGCCGCGCACGTCGTGGTCGCGCTCTTTGCGATTCTGCAGCAGGTCGCTCAGTTGCAGAGCCCAGTAGTCGGTGAACTCGGGACGATTGAGCAGATGGTCCGCCAGTTTCGCGCGCTTGTCTTTCGCATCGTCGGCCAGGAACGCCCGCGCTTCGATCGGGGTCGGCAGTGTGCCGATCGTGTCGAGGAATGCCCGGCGGACGAACTCGGCATCGTCGCTTAGTTCCGAGGGTTCGATCCGCAGCGCCTTGAGCTTTGTGTTGACCGAATCGTCGACGAAGTTGTTGCGACTCGCGAATCGCTCGGCGGGAATCGCCGTCGTGTACGGAGTGGTGACGACGGCAACGGCGACTTCTGTCATGAAGCTTGCCCGAATCGCCGTCTCACCCGGGCGAAGTGATTTCACTTCGCCGTCGGGAGTGACCGATGCGAGACCGGCATTGTTGGAATCAAAACGCGTCACCCAGGTCACGTCGCGATGGCTGCCATCGCTGAACTCGGCCATGGCCTTGAGTTGAGCGGTCTCGCCTACCTTCAGTGGTCGGTCGATGGTCGAGAGTGTCAGCTTCAGCAGTTTCGCATCGTCTTTGCGGGGACCCGGCGCGCCCGCGGCGATCCAGTCGCGCAGGACGCTATATTCACGGCTCGTCACATCGAACACCCGACCGCCTTCGTGCGACGCTGCCCCGATCGGCTTCAGCAGAAGCATGCTCGCTTCGGGAACGCTGAGGTCGATACGACGGCCGGCGAACTCGCGGGTCATCCAGCGGTAATCGCTTTCGGGCGCGTAGCCGCGCAGCGACAAGCGGAAGCCGTTCTGCCCGGCCCCCTTGCCGTGGCATGAGCCCTGATTGCAGCCCTGACGAGTCAGGATCGGCACAACGTCGTTCAAGAACGATGGCGGTTCCCCGGCTTGAAGGGAAGTGTGAAACACAAAGACAATCGCGGCCAGCGCGATCGGAAAAAAACGCGGCATGCACAACCTCTTGCGGTTGCAGCGGATGAGGAACGCCCGAGCAGGCAGGAAGTACGCCCGGGCCGACAAGCTTGGCTTGTATTGGAAGTCTATCGGCAAAATCATCATCGAGCAAGCAAATGTTGCCGCGATCGGCAGCGAGACCGAACTGGTTGACTGCGTGGTAAAATCGTTCTACAGGTTAAGAATCCACCAACTTTTGAGAGCCGATCATGGTGCCCCGTCTTCGTCTGTTGTCGCCGATCCTTGGTATCGCCAGCATTCTTCTCGTCGCAAGTCCGGCACGCGCCGCGGATGGCGAGGCTGAAGGATTTCAGCAATATCTGCCGTTCGTCGTCGGCGGCGTCTTTGCGATTCTTGTGATCGGCGGAGCGGTCCTGTTCCAGATCGCCAAGGCGGGCCAGGCGACGACGCCGTCCGACTCGATCGAAGCTCGCATCAACGCCGCCGTGCCTTCTTCCGGCGTGCCGATCGAGAAGCTGGCGATTCCGGTCCTGTTGGTGATCGGCGTTGGAATCGGCGTCTGGTGTACATGGGATGCGTTCGGGCAGGGTGCCAACCTCCCCAAGGCGGCTTACCAGAATATTCAGTCCGAGATTCAGCAGAATCAGCCGGTGATTCCACAGCCGAACTACCTGCAAATTGTGCCGCCGCAGCAGTTGGTGATGCCGACAGTTACGTTTCAGCCACCTGTAGCTAATCAGACCCCAAATGTTAGTCCAGCACCCAGTCCGGTCGTCCGTGAAGCGGTCGTGATCCCGAATCGCTAGCCGCCGAAGTAGGCGCGGTCACGCTGTTCATAGCCTTCATATCCCAGCAGATCGTAGAGTGCTGCACGTGTCAGCATGTGTGGCACTGCTGTTCTCTGCGTCTGCTCCGTGAACAGCGTGCGATAGGTGACCTC
>JBBQII010000438.1:0-4277 GCA_038324795.1 Gemmatales bacterium | reverse complement strand
GTTGACATTGCCTGAAAGCCCGGCTACCATCCGGGCTCGAAACAGACCCCCACCCCGACCCGGCACCCCACACTTTGACTCGCAACGCATACTGCTGGACCGCCTGCCTGCTGGCTTTGCTGGGCCAATTCACGCTTGCATTCGGCTTGCCGCTGCCATCTTCACTGGTTGACGACGTTCAGGAAGCATGCGGTTGCTGCCCGGTGAATCGCTCGGCCGGGAATTGCTGCTGCCAGCCGGCCGAACCCGTCGCGGCGATGCCTTCATGCTGCGATAAGAACAAATCCGCGAAGCCATCCCCGGTATCCGAAAATCATTGGCGGCTGGTGGGCGGCGTCGGCCTGCAGAAGTGCCATGGCCCGCATGGGGCGTTGACAGCGAATCCGCCGGCCCTCGTGATGCCCGACCCGCCGATGGTGATTCTCGATGGTCCCGGGCAAGTCGCCTTGCTTCCCGCGTTCGAGACTCAGGCGACGTCCCCTTACATCGATCACGTTGATCCGCCTCCGCGTGCCGTCTGAACGTTAAGTCGAACAGACGCTCCCTGACTCGTTGGGAGGGTTCGGCGTTGCACGATCAGGTCGGCAGGCGGCATTTCCGGAGGAGAGGTTGTCGTTGAGGAACCTCCGCCTCTCCGGGCGAATTCGCGCCGGGGCGTCGCAGGCTGGCCGTATCCAGTCGAACAGCGGGTTCAACTCCCGCCAGGGGCATGTCGGTCGCGGTCGGCACGGGTCCGATCAAGGTGACGCGCGGAAGCGGTTTTCGCGATTCACCGGTGTCAGGCAGGTTTGCATGCCGTGCCCATCGGGGGCATGGCCTTCAGTTTCAAGGAGTGCGTCAATGAAGAAGTTCGGAATGCGATGCGCGGTGATGGCCGTGCTCGGCGTGGCGATGATGGTGTTCAGCGGCAACAAGCAGGTCGTCGCCAACGCCGATGACGTGTCGATCAAGGTCGTCATGGAAAAGGTCAACAAGAGCGGCGTCTGCAAGGCGCTGGGTGATGGCCTGAAGGCCAAGGAACCGAAGTGGGACGAACTCGCGGTCAAGTCGAAGGCAGTGGTCCCGCTGGCCGCGGCAATGGTCAAGAATAAGCCGCCCAAGGGCGATGAAGCCTCGTGGAAGAAGTTCTCGGAAGATTATGCCAAGGCCGCCGTCGATCTCGACAAGGCCATCGCCGCCAAGGATGCGCCCGCCGCTCTGGCCGCCCACAAGATCCTGGCCAACTGTGCTGGTTGCCACAAGGTGCACAAGTAAGCAGTCGCGCGTCGTCCGAAACACAACAGGCCCGCCGGACATGTCCGGCGGGCCTGTCTCATTGGCTCGACAAATATCGACTATTGATGGTCGTTCGCCACTGCTCCGTTGCGTGTCACACCTTCAGCAGAGGGATCGGGAGAGATTGGTTGGACATCCACGACCGTCGGCCTCGCTGCCGCGGCCATTTCGGGGTAAGCACAGGTTGCCAGCACCAGGGTGATCAGCGTTGTCATTCCGCAGGTCACCAACGTCATCGCCACAATCGTCGTAAAGCACTTCATGCTGTATCGTCCTCGGTCCTTGAAAACGGGTCATCCAACTGCACCGACATTACATCCCGCACCGATGAAGATCGGACGAGTATCGCGCGTCATTTGGGGGAGAGTTTGCGTTCTACGATAAGCAACTCGGGTGCCAAAATCTGCACTCTCGCTGCCAATTTGGCGTATTCCCCTGTTCACAGTGATTCTACTGACTGTGCGCAGTCGGGGAAACTTCCCCTGTTGCTCGCGAATTAGGCAGGACAGATTCCAAATCATGCAGACGCGAAGGTGGGATCGGCATTCGGTTTCGCTTGTTTCGCGGCCGCCAGACCGACAGAATAACGACTGTGCCTGCAAGCCAATTCCGTTACCCAAGGCGAATCGCTGATGGACGGCCCATTGTTCGACGACAACCACCTCCCGCTGGAACTGGATGCCCGCGTGCGCTCTGAGTTGCGTGACGGCGAACGGTTGCTTTGGGTCGGCCAACCCCGGCCCGGCCGGATTGCCCGACAGGGAATTCCGCTGCTGCTGTTCGGCATCCCGTGGACCGGGTTTGCCGTCTTCTGGATGGCGGCAGCGTCCGGCTTGTTGTTCGGCGGTGGCAAAGGCGGTCCGGGAGGAGTTTTCTCCCTCTGTTTCCCGCTGTTCGGTCTGCCCTTCGTGCTGCTTGGTTTCGCGATGCTCTCCTCTCCGTTTTGGCTATGGCGAAAGGCCAAACGCACCTGCTACGCCCTGACCGACCACCGGGCCATCATCTGGCAGCCGGGTAGCTGGTCAGGGGTCGAAATCCGCTCGTACGGGCCGGACGTGCTCGGAAAAACGCTCAGGATCGAGTACGGCGATGGCTCGGGCGACCTGGTGTTTGAAGAAGTCACGACTGTGCGGGAAGGTCGCCGCAGCCAGAGGAGTTCAACGACAAAGTACGGTTTCCTGGCCATCCCCAACGTCCGCGGGATCGAGGAACTGATGCGAAAAGTGCTGCTGCCGGAGTAGCTGGTCGGGCGAGTGCGATTTTGATCGCCACCTTGCGCTTAGCCACATTCTGGCGAACGCGGCTGCAGGCTGCCGGTCGCCCCACTGCCGGAATTCGCTTCTCAGCCTATGTTGGAAACGTGTAGAACAGTCGTCTTAAGAATGAACCAACTATGCGGCCGGGACGTAAAACCCGGCTGCGGCAATCACCATCCCAGTCGCCCACAACCCGACAAGTTGCAGAAACGCGAGGGTTCCATGTTCCGACGCTCTTTGGCCCTGCTGGCACTCAGCCTGGCCACCATCACCCTGACTGTGCAGGCGCAGACGCCGCCCCCGGTCAAGCCGATGACCGCCCCGCCGGCCGTCAAGCCGGCTCCGTCCGCGGCCGACCAGGCCTCGAACGCGCTGGTCGAAAAGCAGAAAAACCTGCTCAACCAGTACAAGATCGTGGCCGACCAGCTGCTGACGCTGTCGTACCGGCTGGAGAAGAGCCCCCGCATCGAAGACAAGGAAAAGGCCGCGCTGATCAAGCGGGCGCTCGATCTGGGTGACAAGGAAGCGATCGAAAACAAGTTTCAGAAGCTGCTGACCACGCTGGCCGGCAAGGGCGGCACGATTAACTATCTTGATTTGCAGAACGCCAAGAACCAGAACGACGAACTGGTGCGCGTTTTGGGTGCAATTTATGCCATTCTCATGAGCGATGACGAGATGCTGCGGCTGCGTGAGGAGAAAGATTTCCTCGAAAAGCGCCTTGTTGAGCTGAAAGCGATCATCCGCGAGACCAAGATCACCCGCAACAACACCGAAGCAGGCAAGATCGAACTCGCAAAGCAGGCCAAAGAACAGGCCAAATTGAAGGAGAAGACGGACAATTTGGCCAAGCGCCTTGAGGGCAAGGATCCGAACGCGAAGGAGCCGAAGGGTGGCATGGGCGACCCGAAGATGGGTGACCCCAAGATGGGTGACCCGAAGGGCGGCATGGGCGACCCGAAGATGGGTGATCCCAAGATGGGCGACCCGAAGATGGGTGATCCCAAGATGGGCGACCCGAAAATGGGCGACCCGAAGATGGGTGACCCGAAGGGCGGCATGGGCGACCCGAAGATGGGCGATCCCAAGGGCGGAATGCCCCCGATGGGTGGAATGCCGCCCATGGGCGGAATGCCTCCGATGGGTGGGATGCCCCCGATGGGTGGTGGCGATCCGCCTCCGCCGCAGGCTCAGCAGCCGAAGTCGCCCGGAGCCGACGAAGTCCGCAAGGCCGTGCCTGACCAGGAAGATGCGGCCAAGAAGATTGAAGAGAACAAGAAGTCTGACGCCGTCCAGAAGCAGACTGATGCCATTCAGAAGCTGACCGAAGCTCAGGCGGCGCTTGAGAAGCGTCTCAAGCAACTTCGCGAAGAAGAACTGGAACGGCTGCTGGCGAACCTCGAAGCCCGCGTGGCCAAGATGCTGCAGATGCAGATCGACGTCTACGAAGCAACCAGGACGATCGACCTGATCGTGCAGAAGAGTGAGTCGAAGAAGCCCGAAAAGGCGGAGATTCAGAAGTCACAGGTGCAGGCCGACAAGGAAACCGAGATCATTGCCGAGGCGAACAAGGCGATCGAGATTCTGAAGTCGGAAGGCTCGGCCGTCGCGTTCCCGCGGTTGTTCGAAGAGACTGTGATCGACATGACCCGCGTCCGCGAACGGCTCAACCAGGCCAATGTCCGCCAGGACACGCAGGACATGGAAAAGGACATCATCGACTCGCTGAAGGAAATGCTGGAAGCC
>JBBQII010000437.1:0-4281 GCA_038324795.1 Gemmatales bacterium | reverse complement strand
GGGGGCCGGGTCTGTGCCTCGTGGGCTCTCCCTCGCCATTTTTTTGCCATGTGCGTGTGTGGCCCCTCCGCCGCCATCCGAGCCGGCCCCCCCCCACGGGTCGGCTGTTGCGGTACAACAACCTTCATGAAACTGCTCCTGACAAATGACGACGGTATTGATGCCGAGGGCTTGGCCGCTCTCGAACATGCGGCGATGCAACTGGGTGAAACGCACGTCATCGCCCCGGCGGGGCCGCAGTCGGGGGTCAGCCATGCGGTGACCACGCATCGCGGCCTGAAGATTGAACCGCACGGCCCGCGCCGGCATGCCATCCACGGCACCCCGGCCGACTGCGTACGCATGGGGCTGCATCGGCTGCTGCCGGACGCGAACTGGGTGCTGTCGGGCATCAACCACGGTGGCAATCTGGGGGCGGACTTCTACTACTCGGGCACTGTCGCGGCCGTGCGCGAGGGCGTACTGCACGGCTGGCCGGGCATCGCGGTGTCCCACTATCGGCACAAGGGTCGGGAGTTCGATTGGCAGCGTGCGACCACGCTGATCCTGCCTGTGCTGCGCGAACTGATCTCGCGCGGGCCCGAACGCGGTGTCTTCTGGAACATCAACCTGCCGCATCTGGCCGACGGCGAAGCCGACCCCGAAGTGGTTTACTGCCCGCTCGACCCGACGCCGTTGCCACTAAGCTACCGCCACGAAGAGGAAGCCTACCACTACAACGGCGATTACTTCGGCCGGCAGCGCGTCCCCGGTTGCGATGTGGAAACCTGCTTTGGAGGCCGCATCGCGGTCACGCGGTGCCAGCTGTTGTGATGGTTCGCAGTATTTACTGTTGCCGCATGCCAACATAAACGATTCGGGAATCGTTTTGACGTTGGCCCGATAGTCGATTACGCTACTGGGTACATATCTTTCGATCGCCTTGAAGGAATCACCGATGTATCCCCGTCTCTTCGGTATGTTGGCGGTCGTTCTTTTTCCCGCGACTCTTTGCGCTGTGGATGATCCGGTCAAGGCCGCGGTCGTCAAAGGCATCAAGTATCTGCAGGCCGTGCATCGGCCCGCGCCGAATTACGCCGGCGGCTCGCACGACATGGGCACGGCCACGCTTGCTGGCCTGGCGCTGCTCGAATCCGGCGTGCCGGTCACCGATGCGGCCATCGGGAACATCACACAGTACATCCGCAAGAACGCACTGCGGCAGACCGGCACGTACGAAGTCTCGCTTGCCATCATGTACCTTGATCGCCTCGGCCATCCCGCCGATCGGCCGATCATTCAGTTCCTCGGTTTTCGGCTGCTGGGCGGCCAGGCGGGCAACGGCGGTTGGAGCTACGACTGCGGCTATGCATTAAACGCGGATGACGAAGCCAAACTCACCGCGCTGTTGAACAAGGAAGTGCGGCTGATCGCCGTGCCGAAGAAAGACCTGACCAAGCCGATGCCCAAGGGCGAGCCCCGGCCCGACATCCCCTTCGACGACACGTTCCCGCCCACTGGCAAAGCGAACACTCCGCCGAGGACTGAGCCGGCGAAGGCGGTCGAAGAAAATCCGCTACTCCATCCGGAGATCGTGAAGTGGGCAAAGCTGGTCAACATCATCGACGGGCAGAACGAACCGAAGCGGGCCAAAGACAACGGCGGCGATGGCGATAACTCGAACACGCAGTTCGCCACACTGGGCTTGTGGTGCGCCCGCAAGCATGGCGTTCCCGTTCAGAAGGCGTTCACGGAACTGGACACGCGCTACCGCACCAGCCAGTCGGAAGATGGCGGCTGGGGCTACAACTACCAGTATCGCGGCAACGGCGGCTCAACCGCCGCGATGACATGTGCCGGTCTGGTCGCCATCGCGGTCAACCACGGGGCGCAAGTAGCCGTGCTTCGCAACAACAACGCCTTGAAGCTCGACGTACCGCAACCCGCACAAAAGGGCATGGCCGACCCGGAGAACGACGACGCCATCAAGCGGGCGCTGAAGTGCCTGGGCAGCTACATCACCGCCGCGAAAGGATTGCCGCCCGAAGGCAGGATGGATGTGAACCGCAAGGGCAAGCGGTTCAAAACGGACGACCTGAACAGCAACTTGTACTTCCTCTGGTCGCTCGAGCGCGTGGCCATGATCTATGGCCTCGACACCATCGGCAATCACGACTGGTACGCGTGGGGAGCGGATGGCCTGATCGAATCGCAGCGAGCTGATGGCGGTTGGCCCGGCAGAAACTACCATGGCGCGAGCGAAGAGCTGAACACAAGTTTTGCCCTGCTGTTTCTCAGCCGGGCCAACGTCGCGCGTGACCTGTCCGCCAGTCTGCTCGGCAAGGTACAGGACCCCGGCGTTGCCGTTCTCCGTGGCGGCGGCAACGAACTGCTCAAGCGGCCACCCGAGGTGGTGCCCGCAACGAAGAATCCGTTGCCCGATCCGGTGGCATCCGTCACGCCGATGCCGACGAATGAACCTCCAAAAGCAGGCCCAAACACTGTGCCGCTGGTGGATGGTTTCTCCGCTGAAGCGATTGCTCTGAGCAACAAGATTCTCAGCGCAACAACCGCGGAACAGCCAGGCCTACTTCGTCAACTGCGCGACGCCAAGGGAATCGTGAACACCGAGGCGTTGGCACGCACGGCAGGTAAGGCAAACGGGGCGCTTCAGGCTGAGGCGCGCGATGCCCTCGCCCGACGTCTGACACGCATGACCGCGGTAACCTTGCTCGACCTGGTAAAGGATAGCGACCGGGAAATACGCCATGCCGCCTTATTGGCAGTGGGATACAAGAACGACAAGACGTTCGTACCGCAGTTGCTCGTTGGCCTCGAAGAAGTCGACGGTACGATCGTGCAGGCAGCGCGAACCAGTTTGCGGCTGTTGTCGGGGAAAGACTACGGTCCGGAATTTGCTGCCAAGGCTGCGGATAAAGCCAAGGCGATTGAAGACTGGAAGTCGTGGTGGAAGACACAATCGAATTGACAACAGCGACGAGAGAAGTCCGGTAAAAAAGAAACCCCGGTACAAAGTACCGGGGTTTCCCAAGTTGCGGCGACAGGATTTGAACCTGTGACCTCCAGGTTATGAGCCTGGCGAGCTAACCGGGCTGCTCCACGCCGCGGCCATTGGGCACTTGGATGAGTGGTTAATTCATCCTCGTGAGCTAATGTTATCGGAAGTCATTTCGATTGTCACCCCCATTTTCACGAATTGTTCCACCTTTGATCCGCCGATCTATTCAACATGTGTCGTGTTGCGCGAAGTTGCGGGATGCACTGGCTTTCTTTAGTAGCTTGAGGCATAACCAACGACGCGATGGCCAATCTCGGCGGTGGAATGGGGACGGCAATGGATAAGGTCAGCACGCGCTCAGTGAAGGCACAATCGTCCGAACGCTCGTGGGCCCCGCGAATGTGGATCGGCAGCGACTTCTTTGCGTGGCTGCGCATCATGGTCCGCGGCCGGTTCCAGTTCAACCTGCCGCACATCTACATCGGCGTTTGCACCTCGTTCATCACGTTTATTCATACGGTGCTGAAGGTTGCCCAGAACGCGCTGTACAGCAAGCAGATCCGCACGACCAAAATCGACAAGGCCCCCATCTTCTTCGTCGGCCACTGGCGTACCGGCACCACGCTGCTGCACGAATTGATGATCACTGATGAGCGCCACAACTACCCGAACACCTACCAGTGCTACGAGCCGAACCATTTCCTGCTGACCGAGGACCTGACCAAGAAGTTCCTCTGGTTCCTGCTGCCGGAACGCCGGCCGATGGACAATATGCACGTCGGCTGGGACCGCCCGCAAGAAGACGAGTTCGCACTGTGCATGATGGGCCAGCCGTCGCCGTACCTGGACATCATCTTCCCCAATCGCCCGTCGATGACCCCCGGCGCGCTTGACCTCGAAGGACTGTCGCCCCGGCAGCGCCGCAGCTGGAAGCAGGCGTTCTACTCGCTGATTCAGGCGCTCACGTTCCGCGACGACCGCCGGCTGGTGCTGAAGTCGCCACCACACTCATGCCGGATCAAGACATTGCTCGAAGTGTTTCCGGATGCCCGCTTCGTCCACATCGTTCGCAACCCGTACGACGTGTTCCCGTCGACGGTGAAGCTCTGGAAGTCGCTGGCCGAGAAACACGGCGTGCAGACCCCGCATCACCGCGGCGTGGAAGAACGAGTCTTCGAGACGTTGCCGCACCTGTACCGGAAACTCGAGGAAGGCAAGAAGCTGCTGGGGCCCTCGCAGTTCCACGAACTGCGCTACGAAGACCTCGTCGCCGACCCGGTCGG
>JBBQII010000436.1:0-4296 GCA_038324795.1 Gemmatales bacterium | reverse complement strand
GGGCACGACGCTGATGGATTACCTGCTAGCGCGCGGTATGGACTCGGCCCGCTCGCAACGCGTACGCCGGCTGCTGCTGGGCACCAGCCTGATGGTGAACCTGGGCCTGCTGGCCTACTTCAAGTACGCGAACTTCTTCATTGATGCCTTGAAGGAATCGTTGCGGGCGGCTGGCGGAACGTCGAGCATCCCGTACCTGGAAGTGATCATCCCGTTCGGCATTTCGTTCTACACGTTCGAGGCGATCAGCTACGCGATCGACGTGTACAAGCGCCGGATCGCCGCGGAGCGCAGCCTGCCGCGGTTCATGCTGTTCATCCTGTTCTTTCCGCATCTGGTGGCCGGGCCGATCGTGCGCGCGGGGGACTTCCTGCGGCAGGCGGCCCGGCCGAAGCGGTTCAGTTGGCTGCGCTTCCAGCTTGGCGTCGAGTACTTCCTGTTCGGCCTCTTCAAGAAGATGGCCATTGCGGACAACATGGCGGTCTACAGCGACCCGATCTTCGCCGACGGGGCTGACCTGGCGACGATGAGTACGACGACGGTGTGGGTCGGCGTGTTCGCGTTCGCCATTCGCATCTTCTGCGACTTCTCGGGCTATACCGACATGGCCCTCGGCTCGGCGCACATGCTGGGCTACAAGTTGACGATCAATTTCCGCATGCCGTACCTGTCGCGGAACATCGCGGAGTTCTGGCGGCGCTGGCACATCTCGCTGTCGAGCTGGCTGCGCGACTACCTGTTCATCCCGCTCGGCGGCAGCCGCGGCGGGCACTTGCTGGTGGCCCGCAATCTGATGATCACGATGACGCTCGGCGGTTTGTGGCACGGGGCCAACTGGTCGTTCATCGTCTGGGGCGTGCTGCATGGCAGCCTGCTGGTGATCCATCGCCTGTTCCGCGCGTTCTGCGAGCCTCGCACCCGGCTGACCGCCCTGCTCGATACCTGGGTTGGCCACCTGCTGCGGATGATGCTGACGTTCATGGCCGTCACGCTGTGCTGGGTGTTCTTCCAGCCGTCGCTCGCACGTTCGCTTGCGGTGTTCGACCGGCTGACGACCCCTCTGGCGTACAGCCGGACGGACGCGATGACGATGTTCATCTACATGGCGTTCCTGTTCGCGCTGGGCCATCTGATCGGTTCCTGGTCCCGCTATCGGGAACTCCTGGCGCGCATGCCGTCGCCAGTGGTGGGCGGAGCCTACGCGGTGCTGCTGATCGCCAGCCTGCTGCTGGCCCCCGCGGCATCGAAGACGTTCATCTACTTCCAGTTCTAATTGCGAGACCGCGACCGATGGCACTCCGGGCCAGACTTCTGCCTGCCTTTCGCCTGCTGTACCGTGCGCCGCGGCACTCGCCGGCACCCGTTGCGAAGTCGTCGCGTCGCCCGCGGACGCCGCGCCAGGCAATGATCGCCTGCGCCAGCGGCGTGGCCGTCTACCTGATCCTGCATGCGGCGATGGTCGGACTGTTCCGTTCGGGGACGATGCTCGGCGATCCCGTCTTTGATCGGCGCGCGGCCGGTCTGGAGAAACGGCTCAAGAAGTACGCGACACCGGACGGTAAGTGCATTGTTCTGTTCGGCACATCACGCATGCAGTGCGGCATGATGGGCGATGTCATCGAAGAGGAACTGCGGGATAAGGCAGGGGTGAACGCAGTTGTTTTCAATTTCTCGAGACCCGGCACCGGCCCGGTCGCCTACCATCTGCAACTGCGGCGATTGCTCGAGCGCGGCATCAAGCCGGAACATGTGGTCGTCGAGGTGTTTCTGCCACTGTTGCAGCGGACGCCTGAAGGACCGTTGTTCGAAAGCAAGGTCCTCGCATCCTTTCGGCTCAGGCGAAATGAATGCGAACTGGCGGAACGCTACGGCATTGATGCCGACGTGCTGCACCGCGACCGGAAGGCCGTCGAAACGAACCCGTGGCAGAACCTGCGGGAACCGATCTTTGAACGGCTTGATCCCCGCCTGCTGCCGGATGGCGCGGTGCTCAAGTACTGCCGGCTTTTTGACAGAACCGGCGGCAATCCGGTCGACTTCAGCGAGCAATGGTTGCCCCGCATCGTTGAATGCAACGCCGTGGCGGACCAGCACTATCGGGGGATGCTGTCGGGCAGCGGCATCGCGCCGGAAGCAAGACGGGCCCTGGAGGAGTTTGTCGCGCTGTGTGCCGAGCATCGGATTGGCGTAACGCTCGTCGCCATGCCGGAAAATGCGACGTTCCGCGGCATGTACCCGGCGGAGAACCGCCTGGCAGTCCGTCAGTTGATGGATCACCTGTGCCGGATCGCGCCGGCGCATGTGGTCGATGCCGAATCCTGGCTGGACGACGAACGCTACATCGACGGCCACCATCTCTTCCGCGCGGGGGCCGAGCGGTTCACACGTCGATTGTGCGAGGATCACCTGATCCCCGCGCTGACCGCGGGCAGCGGAAATACGCAGTGAAGCTGCCATGCAACTCATAGATGTGCAGAGAACGGCAGAATCGATTTTCCGAATGTCTATCGATACACGATAGTTCCCGATGACCAACCGCCCCGTCCGGATTATACTGGCAACATGACTACCAGGACCACTGTTCCGTTGCTTGACGGTATTGTCGACCCGGTCGGCTCTGCGTTGAACGACGAGGCAGCCCGCAAACTGATCGGCCTGAAGGCCGATCGGCGAGTTCAAGCACGCGTCGCCAAGCTGGCCGGAAAATGCAGCCAGGGTAAACTGACGGCCGACGAACGCCATGAATACGAAATGTACATCATGGCAGGCGATTTCGTCGCAATGCTGCAGGCAAAGGCGCGGATAGTATTGAATGAGCGTGGCCTGAGCTTGTGAGAATCTCCCTCCGAGCATTCGTTCGAAACAGAGCGGCTGGAAGGTGTGAGTACTGCCGGGTTCGCGAGGCGGACTTTCCGCACCTTACCTTCCATATGGAACACATTTTTGCTCGAAAGCATCGTGGCGACAGCGGCCTTTCCAATCTCGCCTGGTCGTGCCATCGGTGCAACTTGGCCAAATCCGGCAACTGATCGCCTCACGGGGATTTTCCATCCTCGACGGCAACGCTGGTCACGGCACTTTCGATGGGACGGTCCAGTGTTGCTTGGTATAACCGCATGCGGTCGAACGACGATCGACGTTTTTGACATTAATCTGCCACAACGAGTCTACATTCGCTCGCTTCTGCTCGAAGGCGCAGTCCCGTTGTCTGACGATGCGGAACTGTGATGTCAGTCCCGTCGCAATAGGCGACCCCGCGCGGGAACAATAGAATCGACAGTCTGATCCCGTAGTCCGACTCTCCGACAGGCGCTGGGTATGACCGACCTTGCTTTTCAACGCTGCATTCATCCGCACTGCGGGGCGACCGTATCGCTTGACGATACGTCGTTCCAGTGCCCGAAGTGCGGCGGCCTGCTTGATGTCGCCTACGACTGGGATCGGCTGCCCGTGCCGCGCTCGCTCAGGGACTTCGAGAAGAAATGGTCCGAACGCACCAACCCGCTGAGTTTCAGCGGCGTCTGGCGGTTCCACGACCTGCTGCCGTTCGCCCCGCCCGACAAGATCATGACCATCGGTGAGGGGCAGACGATCCTGCAGCGCTCCGATGCCGTGGCCGCGTACACGGGGATGAACGAAGGCCGGTTGTTCCTGCAGTACGAGGGGATGAACCCCTCGGGCAGCTTCAAGGACAACGGCATGACGGCCGCGTTCTCGCATGCCCGCATGGTCGGCGCCCGCCGGGCGGCCTGTGCCAGCACGGGCAACACCAGTGCCTCCGCGGCCATCTACTGTGCCGCGACGGGGCTGATGCGTGCGATCATCTTCATCGGCTCGGGGAAGATCTCCTACGGCAAGCTGGCCCAGGCACTCGACCACGGGGCACTCACCGTGCAGATTGCCGGCGACTTCGACGATGCCCTCGCGCGTGTCTTCCAGGTCAGCAGGCAGTTGGGCATCTACCTGGTCAACAGCATCAACCCCTTCCGGCTGGAAGGGCAGAAAACGATCATGTACCGCATTCTCGAAGCACTCGGCTGGGAAGTGCCCGACTGGATCGTGGTACCGGGCGGCAATCTCGGCAACGTGTCGGCCTTCGGCAAGGCGTTCATCGAGATGCTCGATCTGGGCCTGATCAAGAGCGCCCCGCGACTTGCGGTCATCAATGCCGCGGGGGCGAACACGTTCTACCAACTCTACGAGAAGCAGAACGTGCGCTGGAACGGCGGCCGACCGCACGAGGCCACCATCGACAACTACATGAAGGCGATGGATGCCGGTAACCTGCGGGCCGAC
>JBBQII010000435.1:0-4304 GCA_038324795.1 Gemmatales bacterium | reverse complement strand
CACGTTGACATCAGCCCTTAAGCCAGCCCTGGCCTTCCTCGCTGACGATCTGCTTCATCGCGTCGATCCAGGCAGGATGATCGTTCAGGCAGGGGCAGACGTGCAGCTCTTCACCGCCCGCGGCTTCGAACACTTCCGCTGACTCACGGCCGATCTCATCAATGGTTTCCAGACAATCGACGGTGAAGCCGGGCAGGGCGACGAACACTTTCTTCTTGCCCTTCTTGGCCAGCTTTTCGAGAACGTCATCGGTGTATGGCTTTAGCCAGGCGCTGCGGCCGAAGCGCGATTGAAACGTCTGCGTCCAGTAGTCGCGCGGGAAGTTCAGCCTCTGCTGAAGACCGCGGGTGGTGCGGACGACGTGCGTCGCATATGGGTCGCCTCGCTGGGCATACTTCTGCGGGATACCGTGGAAGCTGTACACGAAATGGTCCGGCTTCCAGCTGAGTTTCCCGAGTTCCTCGCGGATGATCGTTGTCATCGCGTCCAGATAAGCCGGGTGATCGTAATACGGCGGGACGATGCGGATGGCGGGCACCCGGCGCAGTTTCATCAGAGCGCTGAAAAGCACATCGGTGGCCGAGGCCGTGGTTGTGGCGGAGTACTGCGGGTACATCGGCAGTGCGATCAGTCTGTCCACGCCCTGGGCGAGCATCTCGTTGACGACATCCGCCAAGGGCGGATTGCCGACCTGCATGCCGAAGCGCACCGGCACGTTCGGCAACGCTTCCTGCAGCAGGGCAGTCTGCCGCTTGGTGTAGTGCATGAGCGGCGAACCGGTTTCTTTGCTCCAGACGCGCGCGTACTTCGCGGCCGACTCGGCCGGGCGCGTGCGCAGCACTTGCAGGTTGAGGATCAACCACCAGAGCAACCTGGGCACCTCGATCACACGGCGATCGCTGAGGAACTGCCGCAGGTAGTTTTTGAGAGCCGGCGCGGTGGGGGCGTCCGGGGTGCCGAGCTGGATAAGGAGAATTCCGGTCATGAGGGATTGTTAGGAGGCAAGCCGGGGGTACAGCAAGGCCGAACAAGAAAGAACCCGAGCGCGATCGTGATGCAGGCGAAAAGAACATTGCGAATGGTCAGCAGTCCCAGCCCGAAAGTGTTGGGCCCCTGATAGAGGACGCTGCCATCCAGCAGCGTGGCTTTGCGGATGATGTCGGAATGGTAGTGATTCGGATAGATCATGCGGGTCAGGAGGGCGAGCAGAAAGAAACCGGTGAACATCAAGGTTCGTGGCGTACCGGTCAACGGGCAGACGGCCACCAGCACAGGCAGCCAGATCAGGTACTGCGGCGAAAACACTTTGTTGGTGGCGATGAACACCAGCAGCAGGAGCAGTGCGGTACCCGCAAACAGGCCGGGTTGCGACTGGGCGCAGGTGCCGGCCGGCCCGGCAGCCCGCAGCTTTCCAGTGTAGCCGAGCGTAACCAGCACGATAGCCAGGCCGGCAAACAGCGGAGCCAATCCCGCCAGCGACGTACCCAGTGGTGACGACACGCTGAACGAACTGTGATCGAAGCCGACCGTCGCGGGCATGCCGGTCGCGCGAAGCAGGAGAACGATGTTGGCGTACAGCGATTCAATCTGCAATCCGCGACCGCTGTGGTAGACGAGGAAATCCAGTGAACGCGGCCCGTACCAGAACCAGGCCGGAAGGAACATGGCGACGACCATGGCGACCAGCACCAGCGATCTGCCCGCAATCAGGTGCATGCGGAACAGGACCCTTCCATCCGCGGGGATCGAGCCGATGACGAACAGCGGCGCGAGTACCATCGGCGTCAATTTGAAGTGGATGCCCAGTGCAAGAAAGAGGAAACCCCAGCCCCAGCCGAGGCGCGTCATCATGATCAGACTCGCCATGGCGACGAAGAAAGTCACTCCGAGGTCGAGGTGACTGTAGACGTAGGGAGCCAGCACCCATGTCAGCACGACGTAGTACACCAAGCGCAGGCCGCGTTCCGGCGGCGATTCGCTCCGGGCGGTGAAGCGCAGCGTCGCAAGCAGCAGCAGCAGGTTGCCGAGATCGAACGCGAAGATCAGTACGCGGAATTGAATGTCGTACAGCCGCAGCCAGCCGGCATGGGTCGATTCATCATCCCCGATCGGTCCCAGGCCAAGTGCCGCCAGCTCCAAGAATCCAAGCGACAGGGGCGGGTACTCGACGTTCTCGTATTCGGTTCCAGGTCGAAGGCGGTAATGGTACTCGTGGAGAGTCAGGCCCGCGCGATCCGCTTGCTGGCGCTCGTTGACGTAGCGGGCGTAGATCGCGACGTCACTGGCGGCCGGAATGACTGGTGACCGGACCGACAAGGCGCGGCTGACCCCGAAGATCAACAGCGCGATGATCAGCCAGCGACGATCGATGAATGGAGTTGCGCGGTCGGCCATGTGCGACGGGGATAACGAGGCCATAGTCGCCCGGAGGTGTGGTGACGACAGCAATGCCGCCCGCGTTAAACCGAACGCGGACGGCCGTTAACGGCACACTACGGCTTCTTGCAGGCGGGGCCTTCTTTGGCGTCCTGCTTTTCGGTGATATGGCCATCGGTCTTCAGTGCGATCGACTTGTCCTTGTTCAATTGGACATAACTCGTCCATTGATCGGGCACGTCGTCCTGTGAGAAGATCGCTTGCACCGGGCATTCCGGGACGCATGCTTCGCAGTCGATGCATTCATCCGGGTCGATATACAGCATGTTTTCGTCTTGATAGAAGCACTCGACCGGGCAGACAACGCAACAGTCGGTGTACTTGCAGTCGTTGCAGTTCGCGGTAACAACGTGAGCCATGGTGAACAGGTTCCTTTCGTCCATGCGTCTTCCAGGCCAGGCGATTCGCGCCGGCGGGAGAACGCGCTTGAATGATAACATCCTTACACATCGCCACAAGTGGTGTCCATAGTAAGTGATGGGAATTCGTCGGCGATTCGAGCGAATCTGCGAATCACTTCGAATCGGCGGTGTTGCCGAACAGGCTGTCTTTGACGGCTGGCTTGCAGATCTTCAGCCCATCGACGATGGGCAACCCGTTCAGCTTGAGAAGTTGATCGTCGAGCGTATGGAACTCGTCTGCTTTGTGAATGATCGCTGCGGCGAGGAAAGTGGCATCGGGCGTCTTGATCTGGCGCTTGTTAGGGCGATCTTGTTGGCCTCGCGCGCGGATCGTTCCGGCTCGCTCGGCGATGACTGTTGTTGTATTGGCGAGAACAATATTCGATCGGTCAAGGAATCTTCGGAACTTGTCCATCTGCTCGGGGCTGTGTTGTGTCTCAAGAACTTCCGAGTAGGCAGTCACTGATACGACCAGAACCACTTCACCCGCATCGATCAGATTTGCCACCAGATCGATACCTACCAGGTCCGGAGACTCTTCTTCCTTCAACCAGGCGACAAAAACTGTGGCATCCCACGAGTAGATGGGTTTTCTATTCATCGGACAGTGCCCGGATGAATTCCAAAGTGGTCAAACTGCCTGTCGCATCGGGCATCAAGCCGCGCAATGATGCCAGAGGCGGCAGTTGGTCATCGGGAAGATGGATGTCGATCGACTCGACTTCCACACGTTCGGGGAATGGGCCATCAGCCATGTAGTGCATCCGCCCGTGAACGGTGACGTTGTGTTTAATCGCGCCGCGAACCTTTTCAAACAACGCATCGTTGAACCGGCAAATAATCGAGTATCCAGTGATTGGCGGGTACAACGTGAATTCGTTACAGTTGTGAACATTCAGCCGTTCCGCCCGGCCCTTCACCGAACCATGCGACGGCATCGAATCCCTAATCAACTTGTCAACGTTGTTCAGAAATCGGGATGTCGTTTTGATCCCTGCAACTTTCAAAGACTTGCCGTTCCCCTGGAACGGTTCCACCAGCTTTCGAAACAGAAGGAGTTCCTTTTCGCGTGGCCGAGGCTCAATGACGCCGCCACTTTCCAGTCGACTTATCGTGTTCTTAAACTCGGCAATGACTATGCCGCCCAGCGCTTCAGCGTCATTCGTTGCAAGCGGAGCGAGGCAAATCCGGGCGCTCCCAATTTCCAGCTTGCTGACTACTAAAGGCATTTTCGCCGTTCCGGCGACGCGTCTCTCAACTTCTCGAAGGCACTGTGTTAGATTGTCCAAAAGATTGCGGAAGTCGACGAACAGCACCTGCCCTGTAGTTTCAGGCGAACCGGAGGCAACGATGTCGAGAGTTGCGGACTGCGGCATGAATATTCCCCATCAGCTAAAACGTTAGCCGCAATGGTGCGGGAAATCAAGTTTTGATTGTGAACGAGCAGAGACTCGTAAGCAAACGCCA
>JBBQII010000434.1:0-4307 GCA_038324795.1 Gemmatales bacterium | reverse complement strand
GGACTCGGGCACCATCGAAGTTCTCGATGGCGTGAAGGAGTGCATCCGCGTTACCAAGCCATTCAAACTCGCCAGCCGGGAGATGCACCCGGCCGACACGTTCGTGTCGTTGCCGACGGGGTCAATCGGCCCGGGCAACTTCACGTTGATTGCCGGACCCTGTTCCGTTGAAAACGAGGCAATGATCCAGCTGACGGCTGAGTTTCTGCTCGAAAACGGCGTCCACCTGCTGCGGGCCGGGGCGTTCAAGCCGCGCACCAGCCCTTACACATTTCAGGGAATGGGCATTGAAGGCCTCGAGATCATGAAGCGCGTTCGCGCTCGCACCGGCATCGGCATTGTCACCGAGTTGATGGACACGGAGAACGCCGACGCCGTGGAAGAAGCCGCCGACATCATCCAGATCGGCACGCGGAACATGCAAAACTTCGCACTGCTGAAGCGCGTGGGCCGGGCGCGCAAGCCGGTACTGCTCAAGCGCGGCATGAGCGCAACGCTGGAAGAATGGCTGATGGCCGCCGAGTACGTGATGGCGGGCGGCAACTACCAGGTGATCCTGTGCGAACGCGGGGTGCGTACGTTCTCGGACCACAGCCGCAACACGCTTGATCTGTCCGTAATCCCGCCGTGCAAGGCGCTGTCGCACCTCCCGGTGATGGTCGACCCCAGCCACGGCACCGGCAAGCGGGCCTATGTCCCGCCGATGGCGATGGCCTCGCTGGCCGCGGGGGCTGACGGCTTACTGCTCGAGATCCATCCCACGCCGGACAAGGCGATGTCGGACGGTGCTCAATCACTCGACTTCCCAGGCTTCAAGAAGCTGCTCGACCAACTGCGCCAAGCTGCCAGTATCTTCGGCCGGCGTTTGTAGCGAACCCGATGCCGTTCAGCGCACAAGCATGTCTCACCCCCCTGCGCCCCCTAGGGGAGACTCGCGCCAATCGGTGAGACTGGCGTCCTTTTGGTGAGACTGGCGTTATTGGTGGGCTTCACACTGCAATGCTCAATCTTAGGCAGCCGATGCCTGCTCCACAGGCAGTCCACTGTAGGTCTACAGCTGAATGGCGTCGATAAGTCGTTGGGACAGTGTTAGTTACGTCTATCCGTTATTTCGCTGACAAAGCGGCGCGTCGTTTGTATGAAGATGATTGACTTCGCAACGGAAGCTGCCCCAGAACTCGCGGGCAGTTCCCTCTCCATCACTTTGCGGAAGAACGTATGCAGTCGATTGCCATTCATGCACCTTCCGAATCGAACATTGCGCTTCAACTGCTCGATTCCTCACATACCTACCCCACCCAGACTTGGAAGCTGAACGGCAAGTCCGCCATCCGCATCGGCCGGCTGGATGACAATGAAGTCGTTATTCCTCACCAGGCAGTGTCACGCGTTCACGTCATGCTGAACTGGGAGAACGGGGCATGGCGGCTGATCAACGTCGGCCGCTTCGGCACGCTGCTCGCCGGTCAGTCGGTCGGTCAGGTCCGCATCGACCGCGACGCGACGATTCAACTCGGCACTGCGGGGCCGTGCCTGCGTCTGCTGCTGAGCGAAAAGTCCAACGAACACCACGGCGAGACGTGTGAACACCCGATCGTGACTCTGGCCGACATCAACGAGTCGCAAAAGCAGAAGAAGGTGGCCGAGATTGCCGACTCGGACTTCTTCCAACAGCTGCAGAAGCGTGCCCGCCAGATGCGCGAAGCCAAGAACGCGTTTGGTCCGGAAGAAACGGTATAGTGCAATGCCATGCCGCAAACTTCAGCCTGTTCACCCCGGGGACGTACTTCAGGAAGAGTTCCTCGTTCCGCTTGGCCTCAGCCAGTATCGCCTGGCTAAATCGCTTAGTGTGCCGCCGCGTCGAATCAACGAGATCGTTCTTGGACTGCGCGGCGTCACGGCCGATACAGCGCTTCGGTTGTCCAGATACTTCGGCATGTCTGAACGGTTCTGCTTGAACTTGCAGGCACGATTCGATCTCGAAGTCGAAAAGGATCGGCTCGGGGATCGACTTCTGCATGAAGTTGAAGTGCGGGCGGTTCCTGCGTGAATCCCTGAGTCGCAGCGTTAATGAACGGTATCGGCGGGTTTTGAACTGTGTCGCTTCTCTCATCGGAGAGCTCGTTGGCCAAGATCGTTTCGATCCATTCATTTCGGGGAGGCACAGGGAAGTCGAACCTGACGGCGAATATCGCAGTAACCGTGGCCCGCATGGGGCAGCGGGTCGGCGTCATCGATACGGATATTCAGTCGCCCGGCATCCACGTCCTGTTCGGCATGGACGAAGAGAAGATGCCGAAGGCGCTCAACGACTATCTCTGGGGCAACTGCCGGATCGAAGAAACCGCGTACGACGTTTCGCATGTGGCCGGGGCAAGTGAAGCAGGCGGCAGCCTGCACCTGATCCCCTCCAGCGTCCGCACCGGCGAGATCGCCCGCGTCCTCCGCGAAGGGTACGACGTCGGCCTGCTCAATGACGGTTTCCGAGGGCTGATTCGGGCCCTGAAACTCGACTACCTGTTCATCGACACGCACCCGGGCGTCAACGAAGAGACGCTGCTGTCGATCGCCATTTCGGACATTCTGCTGCTGATCCTCCGACCCGACGCTCAGGACTTTCAGGGCACGGCCGTGACCGTCGAACTGGCCCGCCGACTTGAAGTGCGCGACATGCACATACTGATCAACAAGGTTCCGCCGGGCATGGAGCATGGGGCGCTTGCCCGCAAGGTCGAAAGCATGTTCGAGGCCCCCGTGGCCGCCGTGTTCCCCCTGAACATGGAGATGGCCCGACTCGCCAGCGGCGGCATCTTCAGCTTGCAGCTTCCCGATCATCCGTTCTCGCATGAAGTTCGGCGGGTGGCAGCCCGCATCACCACTCCCACGCTTCCCTGACCCGAGGTCGCGATGTCCGCCGATGTCGATGCCCTGATCAACCGCATGAAGTCGGCCTCGTCGCCCCTGCGCGATATCCTCATCGAACTTCACGAAAAACATCGGAACGACACCTCCGGAGAGGTAGCCACCTATATCCCCGAACTGGCCCGGGCCGACCCGAACTGGTTCGGCATCTGCATCGCCACCACCGACGGTCAGATCTTCGAGTTCGGCGACTCGCGGCAGCAGTTCAGCATCCAGTCGGTCTCCAAACCGTTCATGTATGGCCTGGCGCTCGAAGACCATGGGCCGAACTATGTGCTCAGCAAGGTCGGTGTCGAGCCATCGGGTGACACGTTCAACGCGATCGTACTCGATGAGAAGTCGAACCGCCCGTTCAACCCGATGGTCAATGCCGGGGCCATCGCCACCGCGGACATGATCAAGGGTAATTCGCAGATCGAGCGGACCCGCCGCATGATGGAGATGTTCGGCCGTTACTTCGGCCGACCGGTGAACATCGATACGTCGGTCTTCATGTCCGAACGCAGTACCGGCCACCGCAACCGGGCGATCGCCTACCTGATGCTGAATGCCGGTATGATCGCCGGCCCGGTGGATGAGACGCTGGAACTCTATTTCAACCAATGTTCCGTGCTGGTGGCCGCACGCGACCTGGCGATGATGGGTGCCACGCTGGCGAACAAGGGGCTCAACCCGATCACGCAGGAACGGGCGATCGACGACAAGTACATCAAGTACCTGATGTCGATTATGTATACCTGCGGCATGTACGACTATGCCGGCGAGTGGGCCTACCGCGTCGGCATCCCCGCCAAGAGCGGCGTCGGCGGCGGCATCTGCGCCGTGGTCCCCGGCCGACTCGGCATCGGCGTCTATTCACCACTGCTGGACGCAAAGGGGAACAGCGTCCGCGGCGTCAAGTTCTGCAACGAGTTCGCCGAACGCTTCGGCCTCCACGTCTTCGATCCGCATGCCGGGAATGACCTGCTGGGGGAACTGATGCGCGGTGGGCGAAAAGGTTCGAAACAGGCATCATGATCGAAGGTCGTGAGCATCGGCACTTCGCTTGAAGAGCGGCCGATCGTCATTGTTCCATGAGGAATCAGCCTGCTCGTTCGTTCGCTTCGGCCGGGACATGCGAATCCAGTGATGATGAAGGTCGCTGCTTCAACCGTCACACAGCAGCTAAAGGTGACTCACGGCCCAGTCGACAGGCCGGCCGTCGCGGTAGGGCATCACGCCGTGGAACTGGCTGACGCTGTCGTCGAAGACTAGCGGCAGGAAGTGGCGGTCACCTTCCCAGAGTGGCAGGTTCATGATCGCCTCGCGGTCGATCCAGCAAACCGATCCCTCGGCATTCACGTTATGCGGGGTGCCCTTGAAGGAATCAATGCGGAAGATGAAGC
>JBBQII010000433.1:0-4315 GCA_038324795.1 Gemmatales bacterium | reverse complement strand
ACAGCGATGACGCGAAGAGGAAAACGCCTGCGGGCAGTCGATATCGCGCCTGACAAAGCAGGACGGCCCGGGAAGGCCGTCCTATACGGACGCATCAGGCTGCTTCCAGCTTCCACGTCCGCACGCGGGGCGAATCGGGGCGGGGGCCGATGGTGACGAGGACGACTTTGTCGCCCGCTTCGGCGCCGAAGCCTTCGCGCAGGGTCACGCTCAGGTCTTCATCGTCGGGAAGTTCTTCGCGGTGGACGATGTACGTCTCGGTCATGTCGGGCGAACCGGTGACCAGCGAATCGACGAGGTCGGCGCACGCATCTTCGTTGATGGCCACGCCGGGCACGAATGGCCGCAGGGCCGTGGCGAGCGCTTCACCCAGCAACTGCCTTGGCGGCAGGATGTAGAAGACAGCCATGCGCAATCCTCGTTCGCCGGAATCGTTTGGCGGGTCGTTCTCCTCTAATCGGGTATGAGTGACGACGTGCGGAATGGGGAATGTGGAATGAAGGCGTGTGGCAGCGTCGGCCGGGTGGCATAAACGGACCGACCGGCGCGTTCACAACCGCTTCAGCAGAACTTGCGACTTGCGTCCACTGCGTTCGTACAATTCCCGCCGGGCGGCAGGGAGGTCGTCCGGCGTGGCGAGCCGGAACCCGCCTTTTTGAACGAAATAGTTGATCGCCTGTGTCGATAGGCAGAACAACTCGTTCAGCCCCAGATCGCGGGCATAGTCCTCGGCATAGTGGATCAGCTTGCCACCGATCCCCTGATTCTCATGCCGGGTGTCGACGTAGATACTGGCCACCTCGGCCTTCTTATCATCGTGGTAGACGTGCAGTGCCGCACAGGCGATCGGGTTTTTGTCCACTTCGAAGACGAAGTAGTCCTCGATCTGCCGTTCGACCTCCGCCCGGGTTCGCCTCAGCAGTTCATCCGATTCGATGCCGCGCTGGATCAACTGGTAGACGGCGCGAACGTCCTTCTTCTGTGCCTTGCGGATCGACTGATATTCGTTCGCGTGAATCAACGTGCCAACGCCATCGTTCGAAAAGACTTCCGACAGCAGCCCTTCCTGTACGGTGCCATCAATGATGTGGACCCGCGGCACGCCCCCTTTGGAGGCCCGGACGCCCTGTTCGAGCTTCGAGATTGCCTCGATCGGTTGAATGTCGGCTTTCTGCTTTTTGAGGAAGTTGCCGGCCACATCGATGGTGACGTGTCGGAGAACTTTGCCGTTCATGCGCGGCGGGCGATGTGCGGACAAGTAAATCAGCTTCACGGCCGAGAGGGCGTGAGCGATTTCGACGGCCACGGCATCCGAGTTCAGGCGGAACGTCCGGCCTTCGCCGTCCATTCCCAGTGGCGGAATCACCGGGACAACATCGTTGTCGAGCAGTGCCCGCAGCATCTGCGTGTCGATCCGCTCGACCTTGCCGGTCAGTTGCTGGTCGATCCCGCCCAGGATGCCGGCCGGGTGGGCGACGATGGCGTTACCGTAGGCCCCGCGCAGGTCATTGTCGGCCAGGCCCTGCAGGATCTGGTGCGTCACGCGATTGGCGGCCGTGATCGACAGGTGCAGCGTCGCATCGTCCGTGATGCCGGTGCCATCGCTGGACGAAACGCGCGTCCCGTCCCGCGCGGCCAGTTGCCGGACCTGCAACCCCGCCCCGTGAACGATGGCCACGCGGATCCGCAGTGAGCGCAGCAGGGCGATATCGAGCAACAGATTGCCGAAGTTGTCGCTGGCGACCACCGCCCCGTCAATCGAAATCACGAAGACGCGATCCCGGAACTCGGGGATGTAGTGCAGGATCTCGCGAAGGTCGGTGAGTTGCAGCATCGTTTCAGGGGTCAGGGGTCAGCGAGGACGGATCTAGTTCATCAAGTTCATCTGATGTTTTCAATGCAAGTGTTGGCGAACAGGTGATTCACTAGAATCTGAGAACGCCGGGAAAGCGTGAATCGAGTTTCTCGCCCGATCATCTGACAACTGACAACTGACAACTCCAAAGAGATAGAGTCATGGCCAATCAACCGGAAAAAGTCGTCATCGTCGGCAGTGGGCCGTCCGGGTGGACGGCTGCCATCTATGCCGCCCGCGCCAACCTCGAGCCGCTGGTCTACGAAGGGGCGATCACGGAAAAGAACCGCCAGCAGGGCACGATTCCGCTGGGCCAGTTGGCGCTGACGACTGAAGTCGAGAACTTCCCCAGCTGGCCGTCGGGTGATACGCGGGCCTATTTGAAGACGGCCCTGCCCGAGCACCTGCAACCGTACTGGGTCTCGGCCAACAAGCCACAGCCGACGCACGGCATCAACGGGCCGGAGCTGATGGAACTGTGCCGGCAGCAGGCGAAGAACTTCGGCACCCGCGTCGAAACGGACGACATCGTCCGCGTCGATTTCAGCAAGAAGCCGTTCGAACTCTACACCGCGGGTGGCCAGACCGTGACGGCGCTCACCGTGATCATTGCCACCGGTGCCCGGGCAAACTACCTGGGACTGCCGTCGGAGGACAAGTTCAAGAACCATGGCGTCTCCGCCTGTGCCGTTTGCGACGGGGCACTGCCCCGCTTCCGCAACAAGCCGCTGGTGGTCGTGGGCGGCGGCGACAGCGCGGTGGAAGAGGCCAACTACCTGAGCAAGTTTGCCAGCGAAGTCGCAATGGTCGTCCGGCGTGATGTCCTGCGTGCCAGCAAGATCATGGCCGACCGGGCTCGCCAGAATCCGAAGATCAAACTGCGCTGGAACTCCGCGGTCGAGGAAGTTCTGGGCAATGACAAGGACGGCGTGACCGCGGTTCGCATCAAAGACGTGAAAACGGGCAAAGTGGAAGAATATGCCGCCGGCGGTATGTTCTGCGCGATCGGCCACACCCCGAACACCCACTTCCTGGACGGGCAACTGGAACTGAACGAGAAGGGCTACGTCAAGTGGACGACGGCCGGGCGGACGTACACCACCGTGGAAGGTGTCTTCGCCGCCGGTGATGTGTCGGACGACTACTACCGCCAGGCCGTCACCGCCGCCGGCACCGGCTGCATGGCAGCTCTGGATGCGGAGCGGTACCTCGGGCATCACGGGATGATCTGATTTCGTTGTCTTGTACGGTCGGCGGAGGCTTCAACTAAAACTGCTCTGTGAACGTAGAACCATCGACGGTACACTCTCAACATCTTGTTGTGACGCGTTCGGAGGTGGGCTATGTCGCGTTGGAATCTGGCCTGGTTGATTGCGGTGCCGATGATCGTGCTGACGGGACTGGTGCTCACGGAGGCCGCGCCGAACAACGATCGCGACAAGGACTACAAGCTCGTCAAGACCGTCGTCGACGTGCTGGCCGAGGTCGACAACCACTACGTGCGCGAATTGAACGACGAGCAGAAGAAGAAGCTCGTCGAGGATATGATCAACGGCGGGCTGGAAAAGCTCGACCGCTACTCGTCGTACATGAACAGCGAAGAACTCAAGCAGTTCGAAACGCAGACGGAAGGCAACTTCTTCGGCGTCGGCATTCAGCTCGGCACCGATCCGAAGACCGGCTACCTGATGGTCATCAGCCCGATGGTCGGCACCCCGGCCTATGAAGCCGGCGTGCTGGCGGGCGACATCATCACCAAGATCGACGACAAATCGACCGACGGCATGAAGATCAACGAAGCCGTCAAGATGATCCAGGGCAAGGAAGGCACGCAGGTGAAACTGACCGTGCTGCACGAAGCGGCCAAGGAAGTTCAGCAGATCCCCATCACGCGTGCCCGCATCGAAATCAAGTCGGTGATGGGCAGCAAGCGCAGCGAACTGGATCCGACCAAGTGGGATTGGATCGTCGAGGACGGCATCGGCTATATTCGCCTCGTGCAGTTCATCGACCACACGACCGACGACCTGCGCAAGGCCGTGGCCGCCGCGGAACAGGCCGGGGCCAAGGCCCTTGTGCTGGATCTGCGCGACAACCCGGGCGGACTGCTGTCGAGCGCCATTGAAGTCAGCGACGCGTTTCTGACCGAAGGGGCCATCGTCAGCACGCGTGACCGCAATAACCGCGGCCAGAAGTGGGACGCGAAGGACGACGGCACCCTGTTCCGCGGCAAGCCGATCGCGGTGCTGGTGAACAAGAACAGCGCGAGCGCCAGCGAGATCGTCTCCGCCGCGCTGCAGGACAACAAGCGGGCCGTGGTCGTGGGCGAGCGTTCCTACGGCAAGGGCAGCGTCCAGAAGATCATCAAGCTGAACACCGACCCGCCGACCGCGCTCAAGCTGACGACGAACTCCTACTGGCGGCCCAGCGGCGCGAACATCCACAAGCATGAAGACGCCA
>JBBQII010000432.1:0-4319 GCA_038324795.1 Gemmatales bacterium | reverse complement strand
CTGTCCGTCGATGACGGTGCCTTCGAGAAACATGTCATCCTCTCTTTCAAGGCGAATTGTACCCGCTTCCGTGCGGGCTGCCCACACAAAGGACGCGGCCGTAGTTATCTGTTCGCCTCTATCTGTCGCAGTTTGCCAACTTCCCCAATCTGATGACTCAAAACCCCCTTGCGTCCATCCATTGGTTTCGGCTATGCCCGCCGAGTCTGTATTCGCCGGGTTGGGGGACGACGATCACGCAACTGCCGTGAGGGACGGCGAGGTTGCGCCGGCGATACAGGCGATTGGAACAGTTCATGCGGATGGGGCGCATCAGCGGGGCATGCATCATGCTCGCGGCCGTATTTGGCTGCCCGCTCTCGCTGCGCGCCGATGCCATCATCGAAGTCCAGCAGCGCATTATCGAAACGGAAGACAACGACGACACGACGACGATTGCCGTGCGCATCCTCAATCGAACCAGCCAGCCGGCCGACGAGGTGCAGGTCTTCGCCCCCACGCCTCGCGGCTATCGGCTCAAAGCAGCCAGCATCCTGCCCACGCGTGATGCCGAGCGTTACGTCTGGACCGTCGGTGCCTTGAAAGCCGGGGAAGCCCGCGAGTTCCGGCTGCAGTGGGAGCCGCTGCCCGACCTTGCGGATGTTCCTTTGAAAGTCAGCCTGCGCGCGGTCAGCCGCATCAACACGGATAGCGTTATCGAAGCTCCCGCCCGGCAGCACGCCGCCCGCATCACCATCGTCGCGCCGGAGAACGCGACCGTCGGCGTGCCCGCTACGCTGCGCATCGGCATCGCCAACGTCAACAATCGCCCCGCGCGGGACGTTGTCCTGCAAGCCTCGTTCGCCACCGGCCTGACGCATGCGCTGGGCAAGGAACTGGAAAACCCGCTCGGAACCATCGAGCCCGGGCAGACACGCACGATCCCGCTCGAAGTGATCCCGACGCAGTACGGCGAACTGCGCGGCAAGGTCCGCGTGCAGATCGGGCAGGGAGCCGTCACTGAACGCGAGTTCCTGATCCAGGCCCGGCCGACGCGGCTGACGCTGCAGGTCTCCGCCCAGGCGCAGGTGCCGTTGCGTTCGCCGACCCTCGTCACGTTCCACGTTCAGAACAACGCCAGCGAATTGAACAAACGCGTACGTCTGGTCGCCCAACTCCCGGCCGGACTCGGCTTTGCGTCCGCCAGTGACGGCGGCCAGCATGTGGCCGACGGCAACTGCATCATCTGGGACGTTGGCGACCTGAAGCCGAACGATCAGCGATCCTTCAAACTCGTCGTCATGGCCCAAACGGCCGGCGAGCAGAAACTGACCGCCATCATGTCCGCCGATGCGCGTGATGCCCAGTCGCACAGCGTGTCGGTACAGGTGCAGCCTTCTTCTACGGAATCGCTGATTCCGAAGGGGAGGCCATGATCGGACGTCGATGGTTGAACTGGTGCGCTGTTGCCGTACTCACGGCAGGTTCCCTGCTTGCCATCCGGGCTCGGCCGTTGGGCGCGCAGTCGCAGCCGCCACCGTTGCTGAATCTTGACCCGGAGGCAGTCCCAGCCATTCCACCGCGTGCGCTGCGCGATGCCGGCTGGCGACCCAAGGATGCGAGCGTCCCGGCACTCAAACCGCTCGACGCCACCAACGGCTGGCGGCCCAAAGGCAGCGGACCGATCCGAACAGTGAATCATCAGCCGGCGTTGGAAGTCCCACCGATGCGCGTCGAGCCCGAGACGCCGACGCTGCCGCCCCCGCTGAGCGTGAAGCAGACACCGCGATCGACCGACCCGCGTGCGGCCCTGCTGCTGAGCGCCGCCCGCAACGCGGTGGCGAGAGGCGTGCCGGGTGAAGCAGTTCAACGCTTCGAGGAGTATCTCGCACTCGACCCGAACGACCGCGAAGTTCGCCGCGAGTATGCCGGCATCCTGGTGCAGGTCGATCGCGTCAAGGCCGCCATCGAGCAGTACCGGACGCTGCTGGCGGACGAGCCGAACAGCACGTCGCTGCTGGTTCCGCTCGCGGATGCCTACCTGCAACTGAAGGAATTCCGAAAGGCGGCGGCGCTGTTGCAGCAGGCGTTGGAACGCTCACCGTCGAACCTCGAGTACGCGGTGAAGCTGGCGAGGGCGCTGGCATTCGATGGCGACTTCACGCGGGCGTTTCAAGTTTTCGAGAAACACATCGGCCGACAGAACCCGGGCGATGCACGAGTACCGCGATCCTATGGCGGTCTGCTGGTCGATCTGCACAAGCCTGAGGACGCAGTCGCGTTCCTTGAACCGCTTCGTGAAAAGTTCCCGGACGATCTCGAAGTACTTTCGTACCTGATCCGTGCACAAGCCCGACTCGCCAACCGCCCCAAAGTCGCCGAACTGATTGCCGACCTGGCGACACGCAAGCCGAACACAATCGCCCCGCGGCTGGAACTGGCGGAGTCGCTGTATCAGTCGGGCGATCTCGAACCGGCAGCACAAGTGTACGGTCAGGTGCTGGCGGCCGAGCCCACCAATTCATTCGCGCAGATCGGCATCGCACGCGTGGCAATCGCCCAGATGCTGCCTCGTGAGGCGTTCCGTATCCTGTCGACCGTTCAGCCGTCAAATGCCGCGCAGCGATTGTTTCTGCTCGCATGGGCGGAGTACCACCAGCTGGTCGGTGAATATGCTCAGGCGAAGCAGCTTTACCGCACGTTCATCGAGAAGGACGACACCGACAACGAATCGCGGCTCGCGCTGGCGCGACTTTACGAGTTCATGCGTGAGGATGAGAAAGCCAAGGCGGAGTACGCGAAGATCCCGCCGGAAGCCGCTCAGTACAGCCCGGCCCGGTTGGGGATTGTCACCACCCTGATGGTTCAACGCAAGTTCGGCGAAGCGATCGAACTGGGCCGATTGGCGATGCGTGATTTCCCGAACGACCCGACAGCCCGGGCAACGCTGGCGCGAGTACTCGGAAAAGCCGGGCAATGTGCCGAGGCGGAATTGCTCTGCCGCGAGTACCTGCGGCAGGAGACTCGCAATGAAGCCGGCATCGTCGAGATTCGCCTGGCACTGGGCAAGGTGCTACTCGATCAAAGCAAGCTGGCCGAGGCAGCCACCGAGTACGAATCGCTGTTGAACCGCCCCGCCGGGCGCGTGATCCCCGCGTTCTATGGCCTGGCCCGTGCACGCATGAAGCTGGGCTCGGTCGAGCAGATGGACGCTGTGATCGAAATGGCCGTCAACTACCTCGGCGACCCGCGGGCGCGATTGCAGCTGGCAGACCAATTCGTCGCGGATGTTGACGACGGTATCGCTGGAGACCTGTGCGTGCAGGCGCTGCGCGGCGACAGCGGCAACCTGGCCGTGTTGATCCGCCTCGCGGATATCCGCCAGCGTCAGGCCTCCTTCAACGGCCATTTCGACGAAGCGATTCAAATGGCGGACAGCGTGCTGCGACTTTCGCCGAACAACGTGCGCGGGCTGGAAGCATTGGCCCGCACGCTGGCGATCGCCCAGAAGTTCGAAAAGTCGGCCGACGTGTACAGCAGACTGATCGCCATCGACCCGGAGTTCACACTGCCCCGATTGGAACGGGCACGCGTCCTTTACTCAGATCATCAATTCAATCGCGCTGCAGGGGCGTACCGCGATCTGCCGAAGCCACCGCTGCCGGACACGCCCAGGGCCGATCCGTCTGCCCCGAACACGATGCCGAACTTGCAGTCGGTCGCCAAGCCTCGCGTGCCGTTCGATGTCCTGCACGGCGAGATCACGCGAGTCTCAGCCACGACGACGACCGAATCCAACGCACCATCGCCGGGTCAGCGATTCGCGCTTGATGCCGCTGCCTGGACGACGTCGACGCAGGAGACCGAATTGGAAGCGAAGGCCAAGTCGCTCAAGGGCTGGCGGAACTATCAGTCGATGCCGGTCTACCGGCAGTTGATTGCCGAGGAACCGGGCAATACGGAAGGGCTGTTCGATCTGGGCCAGGTCTACAGCGAGTTGAAGCACACGCGCAAAGCAATCGGGATGTATGGCGAGTTGCTGGCGGTCGATCCCCGGCACCGTGACGGCGCGATCGCGATGGATCGCGCCAGCCTTGAACTTGAGCCGCAGTTGCTGCTGAATCAGGACTTCTTCAGCCAGCGTGGCCGCGACGGCACGGCTTCGATCGACCGATACCGGTACACTGCCGCGGCCCGCATCCCGTTCGGAGATGAGAACGAGTACCTGCAGGTCGGGTTCTCGCGAATCAATTACGATGCGGTCAATTACCCGGCTGTGGATGGCAACGTCCTTTCGGTGCGATTGCAGCAGAAGCCGCAGGCGAACCTCCTGCTGCACG
>JBBQII010000431.1:0-4319 GCA_038324795.1 Gemmatales bacterium | reverse complement strand
GGGGTGACGACCGTTTCCATCCACTTGTAGTCTTCGACCTTCTCGACCTTCTGGTACTCGCAAACCTTGCGGGCTTCCTGAACGGTCTGCATTTCCATGCAGGTCTTCTGGAAGGTCTTCTCGACCTGAACGCAATCGTAGGTGGTGACCATCCGCTTTTCGGGGGTCGTGACCATTTCCATCATGGTGTATTTGTACGGCACCTTCGACTGCACGACTTCGCAGTACCTTTCCATCCGATTTTCGGGGGTGGTGACCATCTCGTTGACGATGTACTTGTAGTCGACTTCCTTCGACACCATCTTGTTGACGGTGACTTCGACTTCGCGCTCCTTGGCGACGCACTTGTAGGCGGTGACCTTCTGGTCAACCCACTGCATGGACGGGGCACAATCCGGTGCTGCCGCGCAGCCCGAGGTGGCCGCGCAGTTCTTCCGCCAGCCGTTCGCCTGAACCTGGGACGTCATCAGCAGGGCGGCGCCTGCCAACAGACCGAAACGAATACCTTTGACCATTGCATCATCTCCATCCGCCACGAACTCACGGGGTGTCACTCAGGGTGGTCAACGCTAGCGGATGGGACCGGGGCGGCGGAGAAAAGCCCCCGGGCATCCTCTCGATCCGGACGGTTCACTCGAACCGCCATACGAGTCAATCACGGTGTCAAACTGTAACGAACAGATGAATCACACAGACTGCGAAGGATTCTCAGTCTGGATAAAATAACCAATCTGGAGTAAATGAACAGAGAAAAAGGTGATTCTGATCGAACAAAGTTCTGGTCTGAAGCGAATAACCCGAATCTGTCAGCTGTTGCTGGAACCGCTGTTTCATTATGCTTAAACTGTGCCAAACTGCCTTTTCCGCTCTCCCTTATCAGGAATTTCCACGATGCGAACGCTGTTGAGCCTGAGCTTGATGCTGGCCTGCGCCGCTGTCTCCCCCGCCGCCGATGACGGCTGGGTGCAACTGTTCAATGGCAAAGACCTTACCGGCTGGAAGATCCACCCGATGCCGCATGGAAGCATCACCGAGGTGGTAAAGGTCGAGAAAGACGGAAAAGTCACCGGCTATGATGGCAAACTGAAGGACGGCAAGACGGTCCACCTGTGGCGGGTCGAGGATGGCCTGTTGATCGGCGGCGGCCCGCCCAGCCATCTGTTCACGGAGAAGGGCGACTATACAAACTTCCACTTCCGCGTGGAAGCCATGATCAACGACAAGGGAAACAGCGGCCAGTACTTCCGTACCGAGTTCGGCCCGAACTTCCCCAAGGGCTACGAAGTACAGATCAATGCCACCCACGGTGACCGCGTGAAGACCGGCAGTCTGTACCCGTCGAATGGCCTGGGTAAGGACAAAGACAAGCATACAGTTCTCGACAACGCCCCGCACAAGCCCGGCGAGTTCTTCACGCAGGAAGTGATCGCCCAAGGGCCGAAGATCACGATTCTCGTCAACGGCAAGCAGACCATCGAGTACACCATTCCCGGCAAAGCGTTCGAAAAGGGCCACTTCGCCCTGCAGGGCCATGACCCGGGCTCGATCATGACGTTCAAGAAGGTGGAAGTGAAGGAGATCAAGTAGCGAACGTGTTATGCTGCTTGCGGCCCGAATTGAGACATCGATCTCGCTGAGAGCCCGCAGCGCAAGCAAGGGTTTCAGGTACCCTTGCTTGCGCTGCGGGCTCCCGGCAGGACGGATCACCAAGGTGAGAAGGCGGCAGCCTTCGAGCGCGCGGGCGGATGTGCGGAAATTGAAGCGACGTCAGTCAGCACCTGCGGACGACGACGTGCAACGATGGATCAACTCACCACAACGAGATTGTCGCGGTGGACCAGTTCGACGTACGGGGCTTTGCCGATCGCGCGTGCGATCTGGTCGGTGTGCAGGCCGCGGAGGCGTTCGGCATCGGAGGACGTGTAGTTGGTCAGCCCGCGGGCGAACTCGACCCCCTGCCTGTCGCGGATCGAAATCACATCGCCTTTGCCGAATGTCCCTTCCACTTGCACGACGCCGATCGGCAGCAGGCTTTTTCCGTGCGTCTCGATCGCCTGGCGGGCTCCGTCGTCGACATGCAGCGAGCCGCGCGGCCGGGCGGTGTAGCCCAGCCAGCGTTCGCGCGATGAGACGCCGTCGCCGTGCGGCTGGAACAGCGTTCCCACCGGCTCCCCTTCCATGATCCGATCGAGGATGCCCGCGACCGACCCGTTCGCCATGATCACCGATTCGCCCGCCGCTGTCGCCAGGCGGGCCGCGCGAAGTTTGCTCTTCATGCCGCCGGTGCCCAACACGCTCTTGCTCACGCCGGCCATCTCGGTGATCGCCTGATCGATGTACGGTACCGTCGCCAGCAGCGCCGCGGAAGGGTCGCTGTTCGGGTCGGAACTGTACAGGCCATCGACGTTTGTCAGCAGGATCAGCAGCGGGGCGCGCAGCAGGTTTGTGACCATCGCGGCCAGGTGATCGTTGTCACCGAACTTGATCTCGGCCACGGAAACCGTGTCGTTCTCGTTGATGATCGGCAGGCAGTCGTACTCGAACAGCGTCAGGATCGTGTTACGTACGTTCAGATAGCGCACTCGGTTGTCGAAGTCGCCTGCGGTCAGCAGGATTTGCGCGGTGAGTAACCCGTGCGGTGCCAGGCATTCCTGGTAGACCTGCATCAGAGCGCTTTGCCCCACGGCCGCACATGCCTGCAGATGCGGAAGGTCGCCCGGGCGCTTGCTCAGCCCCAGCCGGCCAACGCCCGCGCCGATCGCACCGGAACTGACGAGCACCACTTTGCGGCCACTGGCATGAATTCGCTGCAGTTGGTCGGCCAGGGCCTGCATGCGGGCGCGGTCAAGCGTGCCGTGTTCATCGGTGAGGACGTTGGTCCCCACCTTCACGACGACAACGGATGCCTGGTCGACAACAGTCTTGCGAGCCGGATCGGTCATCCGGCTATTGTGGCGGGCGAGGCCATGAGCGGCTATTGTTCGCCGGTGTAGAAGACGTTGTCATCCCCCGCGAAGCCGAGGTTGAACTTGGTCTTGGCCGTCGGCCAGACGGTGGCCCAGGTGCCAGTCGTCAGGGCCGGGATGGCCGTGCTGCTTGGCCGGCGCGTTTCGACGTGGCCATCGACGAAGGCAATGTTGCTGGACCCTTCAAAGCGGAACTGATTGCAGACAACGGCCGACGTGGTGATCGCCTTATTCGTCACGTACGGCGAACCGAAGTAGCCGCCGAACGGTTCCTCCAGCGTACCGTCCGATTTCAACAGCACAATCTCGGCGAACATGACGACCTGGCTGGTCGGCACGCTGATGATCGCCTTGCCGCTGACCGGGTTCGGCCAGGCCGGTTCGTTTGACAGATGCCGGTTGTAGGCGTATCCCGCCGTCAGGCCGTTGTAGACCTTGTTGACCTGATAGTTGCTGAAGTTCGGGCAGTTGTTGACCTTTGTGTTGTTCTCGTAGTAGGTCGTGAGAATGCCATCCAGCGGATCGGTGGACGTCACATTGTAAGGAGGTGCCGAGGCGCTGACCGTCGCGCCGAACCAGTACCTTCCCCTGGGCCAGCCGACGGATGAATCGGTGTAGGGCGGCAGCGTGCCCATGCCGGATTCGTAATTCATCGCGGCAATCGTCAGTTGTCGCAGGTTGTTCGCCCCCTTGATGCGGGCGGCGGCGGAGCGGACCTTTTGGACCGCAGGCAGCAGCAGCCCGATAAGCGTGGCGATGATGGCGATGACGACGAGTAACTCGATCAGGGTGAAAGCACGGCGTGAAGCCGTCGAACGAAACGTGTGCACAGGAAGACCCTTCTGCCGGACCGGGCAAAGGTTGCCGGGATCCAGTGGGCGGCAGAGGGTCCGCGCGCGCGGACAGTTCCTGTGCCGTCGCTGCCTGGAACCGAGGCATCGAACGCAACTCGTCAGGCAGGTCTTCTGGCTTACGGTTGATAGCGAACCACGGGCCGCCTTCCCACTTCGCAGTTGAAGCAGTGGCATGCAGGCCCGGGGTTCTCACCGATCACAGCGGCGGCCCCGCGACGGATTCTCACCGTCTTCCCTTTTGATCCCGGCGAACCGGGAACCTATCGAGAGAGGGAATGCTAGAGATGGATGAGGGGTTGGCAAGGTTAGCCGCGACCCGGAGGCCTTGCGCAGGGGAGTGCGATCCGCGTGACCCGCGCTCCACTGCGGAAACCCTCCGCGTCGCGGCTAATGACTTAGCGATCGTGTCCGTTGTGGTGCACGCGTCTCGCGTGCACGAACGTAGCGATCGTGTCCGTTGCCGTTGTGGTGCACGCGTCTCGCGTGCACGAACGTAGCG
>JBBQII010000430.1:0-4320 GCA_038324795.1 Gemmatales bacterium | reverse complement strand
TCGATCCCGATAAGGGCACGGTCGCTATCCATCGTTCGAACGAACTGCCGCAGATGTTGAATCGTCACGATGTATTGACTATCCCCGAAGTACTGCCTGGCTTCTCCCTTCCGATCGAGCAATTGTTCGTCTGATCGCCTGAACTCCTCTTGACAGAATCCCGCTCGCGGTTATTCCCCGGCATCGAATTGGGGACAAACTGTTTCTTACGCCCACAGGCGAGGTCAGGGATGACACGACGCTTGCATTTGGCCGGGATGGGCCTGTGCGCCTTCCTTATGCCCGCATGCTCTTCCTTCGAGCGCGCCGAACCGGTGTCGTCGACGATGGCCACCGCGCCCGGCTACGTCCTGATGGACCGCAACGGCAAGCCGATGCCCGCGAACCAGCGGTTGCAGCGGATGGAAGGCGCGAGCGCTCCGGCGACGCTTGATACGTCGGCTCGCAAGACCACGCCGCCGGTCTTCCCGGCCGACAAGCCGGACGATCTCGCCAAGGCCGTCGATGCCGCTCTGGCACCGCCACCGAATCCTTTGATCATCCCGGCCCGCCACGAAAAGGCGATGCCGGTCGAGACGCCCGCGGTCGAGAACCTGCTGGTACAGTCGCAGAAATCCCAGCCGTTTCCGCAACCGGAGTCGGCGTTGATCGCGCCGGCATGGCCGTCGTTCGGCGGGACGAGCGAAACTCCGCCCGCACCGCCCGCGGAGACGAAGAACGCCTTTGCACTGCCGCCTGTCGCGGAGATCGAGGCGCCGAAGATCGTCGAACCGAACGTGTCGCTGAAGCTGCCGGAACCGATGGCGACGCCGCAAGCGGCGTTGCAAGTCCCGCCGCTTGCGGCGCTGCCCGCTCCCGCACCGTTGATGAGTGGATCCGAAACCGTGCTGCTGCAGGCGATCAAGGCGTTCCAGAACAATCGACCGCAGGAAGCGCTGGACTGTCTGAAGACGCTTGATTCAACAAATCAAGAATTGTTGATGTATCTCATGCCGTTGATGGTCCGCCTCAGCGACGGCAAGAACGCCAGCCTGCCGCCCGAAGAGTTGGCCATGCTCGTCGACCGGTTGCAGACCGCTTCCGGCATGCTGAAATCGAAGGCCTCACTGCAGATGGACCGGGTCTGTTTCTGCCGCGGGGTCCGCAAGTTCGCCGACCTGGACCAGTACCCGGCCGGGCATGAGTTCCACCCCGGCGACATGGTCTTCCTGTACGCCGAGCTGAAGAACTTCACCTGCGAACCGGTGACCACTCAACCCGCGGCAGGCTACAACGCCCAGACGCGCGGCTGCAACGTCCGCCTGACGACAACGCTGGAACTGCGCGATGCCAAGCAGAACCTGATCTGGCGGACCGACCTGAACAAGACCGATCATTCGCTGACGCCGCCGCAGGACTACTACCACACCTACCGATTCTGCATCCCCGAGAAGCTGCCGGCTGGCACGTACACGCTGTGGGTGAACATTCTGGATAAGCCGAGCGGTCGGGCCGTGCGCAAGCCGGTCGAGATGCGCGTCGGCCAGAGCTGATTCGGGGGAATCAGCATGCGAGCGGGGAGTGTAAACTCCCTGTTCTTAAGGGGGACATAGCCTTGAAATCACTCCGATTCCGGATCGCCGGTGCTTTGGGCCTGGCGTTCATGCCGCTGCCGTGGAACCTGTTCCACCTCGTGATGCCCGCTGCGCATGCCGAAGCGCCCGCGAAAGGCGCACCGGTCACCTGGTCGAAGTCGGCCACCATCCGGCTGCCACTGCAGACCGACGAGAAAGCCCGCGCGCATCTGTCCGAAATTCAGTTGTGCGTGAAGGCCGCAGGCGGCAAGTGGGTCATCGCCCAGTCCGGCCCGCCGACGCAGACCGCGTTCGACTATCGCGCCGAGCGCGACGGACTTTACTGGTTCACCTTCGTGACGGTCGATAAGAACGGCCGCACCGTGCCGGGCGATCTCGATGCGCGACCGCCGCATCAGGTGATCATGGTCGACACGATCGCGCCGGAACTCAGCGTCATGCCGCTGCCGGTCGCCAACCGGGACATCTATCTGCAATGCCGCATCAAGGATGCCAATCCCGATTGGTCGTCGATCAAGCTCGACTACATGGTCGGCGAGAACTCCTGGCTGCCGATGGAACTGGCGCAGCTCGACACGCCCGGCGTCTTCCGCATCCCGCATGCCAGTGTCCTGGAAGGCAAAGTGCGCGCTACCGCCGGCGACCGGGCCGGCAATGTCGCCCAGCGCGTGATAGACCTTGGCGACCCGACGCAATCGTTCGTGGTGAATGATCCGCCGAAGGCGCGGCCGGAGACGGAACAGGTCTCGCACAAGCAGGCCCCGCAGACCGATCCGACCGTTCGCAAGCTGCCCGATGCCCCGGAGAAAACGGTCGGGTACAACCCGAACATGCCGAAGAGGACCGATGTCGCCATCGACCCCGTGGCAATCCCCGATGCACCGCCGGCCATCGTCGACCCGAAGACCGTGGAGCAGGCCGTGCTGGCTTCGCCGGCGCCCGCGCGGGAAGAACTGAAGATCGCGACCGACCCGTACTTCCCGCCGATCGCACCAGCGGTGGAACCGCAGGTGAAGACGCCGCCCATTGCGGAACAGCCGGCCCCGATGGTCGACATCGCGCCGATGAAGCCGATCCAGCAGGCCACGCACAAGACCGAGATGACCACGGACGTGAAGCCGCTGGTCACGCCTGCACCGACCGGGCACAACATCATCGGCACCCAGCGATTAACGCTCGATTATGTCGTTGAGAACGTGATTGTCGGCGGACAGCCGAAGATCGACTTCTGGGCGACGCGTGACAACGGCCGGACATGGGTGAAAGTTCACGACGAAGCCGCCGGGCGAATCCCCGCGAAGCTGGTCATGCCCGGTGACGGCATGTTCGGCATCCGCGTGAAGGCCAACGGCAACGGCGAATCGCCCCGTTCGGGCGAGGCACCCGACGCCTGGGTCGAAGTCGACACGACGCGCCCCACCGTACGGATGCTGCCGCCGACACTCGGCAACGGCAACGAGGCCGGCACACTGACCATCCAGTGGCTGGCCCACGACAAGAACCTGCCGGCCGACTCGATCGGCATCTATCACTCGGCAAGGCCGGACGGCCCCTGGCTGCCGGTGGCGACAGGCCTGCGCAACGAAGGCAACTACCGCTGGCTGCTCCCCGCCGGAATCGGCGCGGAGATCTACCTGCGCATCGAAGCCATCGACCGTGCAGGCAACGTCGGCCTCGCCGAACTGCGCGACCCGGTCCCGCTGCCGCAACCGAAGGTGAAGGTACTGGGCATCGGGCCTTCGCGGTGAGCAGGAGTGCGGGGATGCTGCCGGATGGATCATCCGGCAGCGAGCGGGAAGCGATCGACGATCAGCGCCCAGGCGTCGTGCAGTTGCAATCGGGCGATCCAGTCAAGCAGGTATGCTCGATCAATTCGATCGCGTTGGACATTCAACATGCCGACGATATCGCGAAGATGCTTCTCCGAGCCGCCCTCGACAAAGTACTGCAGTTTCTTGACGATCACATCTTCCGGCGCCGCAACGAAAGCGGGGACGCCCATCGATCCGATTGTGAGTTGGCGACAGCGATCAAACAGCGAGCGATCAAACTCGGAGTCGCTTGCCACAATCATGTCCACTTTCAGGCCAGACGACAGATGCAGAATATTGAATTGAAACTTCGTGCGGACCGCTTCCCGGATGGCATCAGACGAGACGTAGTAGTCAGGTTCCGGAAACGCGTCCAAAAGTGGTTGCACGTGAGATATCGAAAGCTTAACGACAACATCGAGATCCAGAGTCATCCGCGGTTCACCGTACAAGCTTGATGCCGTTGATCCGACGATGACATAGCGAATACCAAGTTGCTCAAGCGTTTTGAGAAGGACGTCCATCAGGTCCGACTGCTCCATGGGACATGCGCATCGCCACTTTGATGGTGAGTTGTTCATCGGTGATGTCAGGATACATCGATCGAACATTGCTCCGCACCAGATCTCTTGCGAATCGCCACATGGCGAACATCATCTCCAGACGTTCTGCGGGAGTCTTCTGCCGCAGAATCGCCGCCATTTCGTCGCTGAGCACTTCATCGGTGAACTCTCGCCCTGTCGAATTCATCAACTGCTCCTTGCTACTGCCCCCGGCAAGATTCGAACTTGCGACCTATCGTTTAGGAAACGATTGCTCTATCCCCTGAGCTACGAGGGCGTCATTCGCTTCAGTTCAGTATCGGGAACCGGGGGGATGGCTTCAAGCCGAATGGCACGGCGGCTTCCGTACAACAACCTCCGGCAACCTTTCCC
>JBBQII010000429.1:0-4321 GCA_038324795.1 Gemmatales bacterium | reverse complement strand
GCAGTTGGTCAGTCTACATCAGCGGGTATCGCCTGACTTTTCGGAGGGCTGAGCGCGTGTCGTTTCCCCTTTTGCTCGCGGAGGAAGCCGCCGGGACTTGGACGAACATGGAAGTTACGATGGCGATGGGTGGCCTGATCGCCCTCATCGCGGTGGCCTCGTTCGTCGTCGACCGCCTGGTTCGGCGACGCACGGCACTTTCCGTCGAACGAAAGCCGCCGGAAACGGAGAAGCTTTCGAGCGTGCTGCTCGACTCTCAGGGGGCGACATCGCTTTTCGACAGCGGCGAACTCCATTCACGCTTGCAGGAGGCGATCGAGCAGGTCGAGCGATTGAAGTCCGCTCTCGGCTCGACCGAAAACGAGAAGAAGGCCCACCTGGCCCAGACCCGCGAAGTGGCCAGGCAATTGCAGGCCGCCAAGGCAGCCAGCGACAAGACGCAGGCGGAACTCGCCTTCATTCAGAAGCGCATCAGGTACTCCCTGAATCGGCGTGCCCCCAATTATGGCGGCAAGCTGCCCTGGGATGTGCCGGCGTTCCGCCCTCTCGATGGCGACGAACGGCGGATGCCGATCATTGCGATCTGCAATTTGAAAGGCGGTGTCGGCAAGACGACCATCGCGGCCAACGTGGCCGCATGCCTGCACGGCCGGGGACAGCGCACGCTGATGCTCGACCTTGACTTGCAAGGTTCGCTGACCAACCTGTACCTCAGCGACGATGCGCAGGATCTCGCATTCCAGACTCGCAAAGTGATCGGCGAGTTTCTGAGCCGCTCATTCGATTCTGAACTGCCGAACCTGATCGACTTCCGGCACGACATTCTGCAAGATGTTCGCTCGGGACTCGTGCCTACGGCCGACGACCTGGCCTACACGGAAATGGGCCTGTCGGCCCGTTGGCTGCTGCGCGCGGGCCGCCGCGATCCACGCTTCCTGTTGCGTGCCGAACTGCATCGGGACCGCATTACGGAATCGCATGATGCCGTCATCATCGACTGTCCGCCGGTGATGAACATTTTTTGCGTCAACGCGCTGGCCGCCAGCGACTACGTGATCATCCCGATCCTGCCGACCAGGCAGTCGACAGTCCGCGTGCCGGTGCTATTGCAGCAGATTCGCGAACTACAAACCAACGTGACACCGCACCTCAAGATTCTGGGCATCGTCTGCAACCGTTCCTTTCGGGAAAACCTCACCAGCGATGAGGCAGCCCGGTTTGAGACGTTACGACGGCAATGCCTTGACGTCTGGGGCGAAGATGTGCATCAGTTCCAGACGTTGATCAAACAAAGTGCCGAGATTCGCAGAATGGAAGACGAACACCGCCCGCTGGGACCGGAAGACAGCATGTTCAGGCACTTCGCGGCCCTGACCGACGAGATCAGGGACCGACTGCCGGCCTTCTGCCTGGCACAGGGCGCCGCAGCTGAAGTTGAAATTGAGGAGGTGGTGGTATGATGGTCGCCCTTGTGCAGCAGCATTTTCTCGACCTGACCCGCTTGCTGGCGGGAGCCGAGGCGAAAAAGGTCGTGGCCGAATTCGAACGGATCGCCGCTGGTCTGGAGCCGTTTCGCGACAAGTCGATTGCGGAGTTCGCGGACTTCCTGGTCAAGGCCGAGGAGTACCACCGCACCGGCATCCTGCCGATCGGCAAGCAGGCGAAAGCCCCCGCGAAGCCGAAGGCCCCGAAGGTCGACATGGCCGCCGTCATCGCGGGCCTGAAGTTGTGCGACGAACAGGCCAGCCACGGCAAGCTGAACGCCGACGAGTTGCAGGGCTTCATGACGATGGCCAATGCGCTGACGGTCGCACAGTTGAAGACCGTCGCCGCGGACTTGGGACTGCCGCTTGCTAAAAGCGCGACGAAGCCGAAGATCGTCGATTCGATCCGCAAATCGATTGAGGAGCGCCACGGCAGCGCGCTGCGCACACAGATGATCCACCCGCCCGCGGAACCGCACGAAGAGACGCTGGCGTAGCGTGCATCCCGTCGGGATGCTCGCTAAACGGGTGATGTTTCCAATTGTCCGCGCGCTTGCCGCCGTTTACACTTCACGCATTGCACTTGCCCGCCTTCGAGATCCGCTAATGATGATCCGCACGCTGATTGCCACAATCCTGCTTGTTCCCACTGCTGCCTGTGCCGCCGAAGGGGACGAGTTTTTCGAATCTCGCGTCCGGCCGATCCTTGTTGGGCATTGTTACGCCTGCCACTCGGAGAAAGTGAAGGGCGGGCTGCGCATGGACAGCCGCGATGCGCTGCTCAAGGGCGGCGATACCGGGCCGGCGCTGGTGCCGGGGAAGCCCGAAAAGACTCGGCTGATCGAGGCAATCACTTACAAGAACGTCGACCTGCAGATGCCCCCCAAGGGCAAGCTGCCTGAAAAGGCGATCGCCGACCTGACGACCTGGGTCGCGATGGGTGCCCCCTGGCCCGGCAGCGCGGCGGTCGCGAAGGACGAGAAGAGCGAGTTCAACCTGGCGCAGCGCAAAGCCCGGCACTGGGCATGGGCACCGGTGCAGGATCCGCCGATCCCGCATGGTCGATGCGACGAACCGATCGACCGATTCATCTTCGCGAAACTTGATGCCGCCAAGTTGAAGGCCGCACCACGTGCGGAACCGCTGGTGCTTCTGCGTCGCATCCACTTCGACATCACCGGCCTGCCGCCGACACCCGATGAACAGGCGATCTTTCTGAAAGCGTGGCAGGCATCGCCCCGCAAAGCGCTGGAAGAAGTCGTCGACAAGTTGCTTGCGTCACAACAGTACGGCGAACGCTGGGCCCGGCACTGGCTGGACCTGGTGCGCTACGGCGAATCGCGCGGGCATGAGTTCGAGCCGACGATTCCCAACGCGTACCAGTATCGCGACTACGTGATCCGTGCCATCAATGCCGATGTTCCGTACGACCGGTTCGTGACCGAGCACGTGGCCGGGGACCTGCTGCCGCAACCGCGATTGAACGCGAAGGATAAGTTCAACGAATCAGTCCTGGGCACCGGCTTCTGGCACTTGGGCGAAGAGGTTCACTCCCCCGTCGACATCCGCGCCGACGAGGCCGACCGCTTCGACAACCGCGTCGACGTGTTCAGCAAGACGTTCCTCGCGCTGACGGTTTCGTGCGCGAGATGCCACGACCACAAGTTTGATGCGATTTCGACAAAGGACTACTACGCCCTCTACGGCTTCCTGCGCAGCAGCCATTACCGGCAGGTGCGGTTCGATACGATCGAGCACAACCGGGAGATGATGCGACAGATGGACGAGGAGCGGGCACAGGCAAAAAAGGCCATCGGCGATGCGGTCGAAAAGACTGTTAAGATGGGCGGCCTGCCGGACATCTTCAAGGAAGCTTGCGAATCCATTGCGAGAGGAAAGGTTTCGGAAAAGGAGGCGGTTCGTGTTTGGGTAACTCACTTGGAGAAGGCCGCAAAGGACGAAACGGACCCGATGCACTTGCTGGCCATTTGTGCCGGGAAGGGCGAAGCCGAGCGAAAGAAACTTCTCACCGGTTTCGCGGATTCGGCATCGCGGAAGCGGGACGAATATCGACAGGCCCTTGCCAAGCTTGAAGTGATCGTCGACTATTCGCGCTTTGTGGATGCCGCCTGGCTTGCCGATGATGCCTCATACGGCAACCGACCGGCGGCACTGGGCGAACTGCGCTTCGGCGTCGACCCTTCATCCCCCGAAATGCAGCTTCACGAATTGGGGGCGGCGACGATCGACCCGATATGGAAGGGACTAAAGGCCTCGCCGGGCACTCAGACCGATCACGGCGCGCTTGGGGCGAACATCCGTGCAGGGCGAACCTTGCACACGCCTGGATTCACGATCAAGTCGAATCAGGTTCATTATCTTGTCAGGGGCAACGGCAAGGCTTACGTATCGGTCGATGCGCACACGGTAATCGCCGGTCCGCTGCACGGAAAGCTGATTCAGAACTTCAACACGGCCGGCAAGTGGAAGTGGATCAGTCAAAGCCTGACGACTTACCAGGGCCATCAAGCCCACGTAGAGTTTTCGCCCAACGACGAAGGCGAATTCGCTGTCGCCATCGTTGCACAGGGGGAACGCCCGCCGCCGTACGCCACCCTGCCGAATCCATTGCTTATTATTGAGGCACGCAACGAGGATGCGCATCATTTGTCGAATCTGCAGTCGAACCTTCACTCGCTCCTGTTTGAAGCGCTCGAATGCCCGAATAGCGAAGTCGCAAAGAAAGAGGGCTACCCGCAAATCTACAACTGGACGCTCCGCAACCCCGGGCTCTTCGGCGTCAGAAGCTGGGACAAAGTGATCGAAGCAGCAGTCCC
>JBBQII010000428.1:0-4324 GCA_038324795.1 Gemmatales bacterium | reverse complement strand
ATTGTTTTTTTATGGGTTTTGGCGTATTGGGTATGGGGTATTTCTGTGTGCTACCCTTTGTGTTTCGCCCTTGGTTTTTTATTTCCGATTTCCGCATTCCGCATTCCGCATTCCGACTATGCGTTCTCTCAAAGATATCCTGCAGCAGTTCCCCGACTCGCGCGAGCGGGGGCTCAGTGATGCCGAAGCGGATGCCAGCGGGCACCGCTTCGGCGGCAACACGCTGACACCGCTGCCGCGTGAGCCGCTCTGGCGCAAGTTCCTCGCCAAGTTCGACGATGCGATCATCAAGATTCTGCTGGCAGCCACGCTGCTCAAGACCGCCGTCGACCTGTTCGGCACCTCCACTGTCTGGGGCAGTGTCGGTCTCGCGCTTGTCGTCATCACCGTACTGGCCATGTTTCTGTTGCAGCTGCGCGCCTGGCTGCCCTCGGCCATGTTCGTGCTGGCGTTCGTTCTCGTCGGCATTTCGATTGCCATTGGCGACCCTTCCTGGGAAGGCCTCGCCGTCATGATCGCTGTCGTGCTGGCGACCGGCGTTGCGTTTCTGAGCGAGTACAAGTCCGATCGCGAATTTGACGTCCTCAATGCGCGGAAGGAATCAATCCGCGTGAAAGTGCTGCGCGCGGGTGACGTACGCATGATCGCGATGGAAGAAGTCGTTGTCGGCGATCAGGTCGTGCTCGAGATGGGCGACGAGATCCCCGCCGACGGCCGACTGCTGCGCGCGAATGAACTGCACCTCGATCAGTCGCTGATGACCGGCGAATCCGAGCCGGTGCGCAAGCGCGCCGGCGCGGAAGACGAAACCGCCGACGGTCCCGAGCAGCTGACCTGCCTGTACCGCGGCACCCAGGTCGTCGATGGCACCGGGCAGATGCTCGTCACCGATGTCGGCGACCTGACCATGCTCGGCCAGATCGCCCGACGACTGACGACACAGGACGAGGGCGACGAGACACAGCGCCGTGTGCAGGGCAAGCTGACGCTCTCCAAGGAGCAGACGCCCCTGCAAGAAAAGCTGACGCATCTGGCGGGCTTGATCAGCCGTGTCGGCTACGTGGCGGCGGGGGCGATCTTCATCGCGCTGCTGGTCCGCGGGCTGATCGTGGGCGATGTGCGCTTCGCCACCGATGCTGAAAGTGTGCGGCTGACGGTTCGCAACCTGCTCAGTTACTTCGTCTACATGGTCATCATCATCGTGGTGGCCGTGCCCGAAGGATTGCCGATGAGCGTCACCGTCTCGCTGGCGCTGGCCATGCGGAAGATGACGCGGGCCAACTCGCTGGTCCGTCAACTGGTGGCCTGCGAAACCATCGGCTCGGCCACCATCATCTGTTCCGACAAGACCGGCACGCTGACGCAGAACAAGATGCGGGTCGAACGCCTGTCCTGCGACGGACTGGTGCATGACCGCGCCAAGCCCGACTGGCCGACGCCGAAGCTGGGAGAATCGACGAGCTTTCTCCCCGTCGACCTGATCGCGCTCAACGCCGCCCTCAACTCGACTGCCAACCTGGAACGCAAGGATGGCAAGCTGCTGGTTATCGGCAACTCGACCGAAGGGGCCCTGCTGCAGTGGTTGAATGAAGCAAAAATCGATTACCAGGCACTGCGGGCGGCAGTGCCGTTGCTGCATCAGTTGCACTTCTCTTCCGAACGCAAGCGGATGAACACGGTGGTGGAATACCACGGCGTGTTGCTGTCGCTGGTGAAGGGGGCACCGGAGATCGTCCTCGACCATTGCACGCGTTGCCTCGCGGGCGACGGCCGGGAACGCGATCTCGATCCGGCCACGCGCGAACAGATCATGCGCGACCTGCATACGGCCGCCGGTCAGGCGATGCGCACGCTGGCGTTCGCCTACCGCACCCTGCCGGCCGACATGCCCCGCAATGAAGACGCGATCCACGAACGGCTTGGCGAAACCGAAAGCGACCTCGTCTATGCCGGGTTCGTGGCGATCCGCGATCCGCTGCGACCCGAGGTGAAGGGTGCGATGCAGCAATGCCGGGAGGCCGGCATCGCGGTCATGATGATCACGGGCGACAACATCGAGACCGCCCGCGCCATCGCCGGCGAGATCGGCCTGCTCGACGGGCATGACGCGATTGTGATGACATCGGCCGAGTTCAATGAACTGACCGACGATGATGCGAAGGCGAAGCTGCCGCAGGTACGCGTGCTGGCGCGGGCGAGGCCGCTCGACAAGTACCGCATGGTCCGGCTGCTTCAGGAACAGAAGCACGTGGTGGCCGTCACCGGCGACGGTACCAACGACGCCCCGGCCTTGAAAAAAGCTGACGTCGGTCTGGCGATGGGTCTTGCCGGCACCGAGGTCGCGAAAGAAGCCAGCAAGATCGTGCTGCTGGATGATTCGTTCGCGACCATCGTCAGTGCGGTCCACTGGGGCCGCTCGCTGTACGAGAACATCCAGCGGTTCCTGCAGTTCCAGTTGACCATCAACGTATCGGCATTGGTGATTGCGTTCCTGGGGCCGTTCCTCGGCGTCAAGCCGCCGTTCACGGTGCTGCAGTTGCTCTGGATCAATGTCATCATGGACACGTTTGCGGCCATCGCCCTGTGCAGCGAACCCCCGCGGGCGGGCCTGATGCGCATGAAGCCGAAACGCCGGGATGAAGCGATCGTCGCCCCGGGGATGCGCGTCACCATCCTGTCGACGGCGATCTTCTTCGTCGTCGCGATGCTGACACTGCTCATCGGCATGGAGTACGGCAACTGGTTCCGCGGCGCCGGCAACCCGTCCACGGAATTTCCCGAACTGACGCTGCGTCAGGTGACGATCTTCTTCACGGTGTATGTGCTGTTCCAGGTCTGGAACCAGATCAACTGCCGCAGCCTGTCACCCAACCAGAGCGGCCTGACTCGCCTCTGGGCCAACCCCGCGTTCCTGGTGATCGGCTGCTCAATCGTTTTGGGGCAGATGCTGATCGTCGCCGTCGGCGGCGACGTCTTCGAGGTGGAACCGCTCGAATGGGAAGAGTGGCTGATCATCGCCGCGGCGACATCGAGCGTCCTCGTCTTCGCGGAGATCATGCGGCGATTGCGGCGATGACCCACCAGAACGAATATGATCGAAAACAGTGAACCACGAATAAACCCGATCACACGAATCCATTCAGAACTCGGGAACGGACCCGTCTTGCTCTTATTCGTGTGATTCGGCTTATTCATGGTTCACTGTTTTTCTTTACGGAGTCAATCCATGGCCAATCTGCCGGACATCGTTGAGAAGCTGAAGATCGGCCAGTTTCACCGGCATGTCTTCCTGTGCATCGGCGACCAGTGCTGTACCAGCGAGGTCGGGCAGGAGGCATGGGAAGCGTTGAAGCGCCTGCTGAAGGACAAGAACCTGTCGCTGAGTACCGGGCCGGGCGCATGCTATCGCACGAAGGCTGACTGCCTGCGCGTCTGCCAGAATGGGCCGATCGCGGTCGTCTACCCCGAAGGCACATGGTACCGCGACATGACGGTGGACCGTATCCCGCTGTTTGTCGAAAAGCATCTGGAGAACGGGCGACCCGTGGAAGAGTGGATCTTCGCGAGGAATCCGTTGCCGAATGGCGAAGACGTTAGTGACAGTCAGCATTGAATTACAAACGGCGTCCCTATCTGCTCTCCCCCGGGATTTGAACGGGGGAGAGTGGAAAGAGTGGAATTTCCAACCTGACTACCAGTAGCCCATCAGGAAACCGTGAAGTCCAACCCATCCGTGGACACGTCGTACTCGACGTTCACTGTCTGCCCATCCTTCACGGTCCCCTTCAAAATCATCCGACTCAGAGTGGTCTCCAATTCCTTCTGGATCACGCGTTTCAACGGCCGGGCACCATAGGCCGGGTCATGGCCCTGGCGGACCAGATGGGCCTTGGCGTCGTCGCTCAAGGTCAGCGTGATATGCCGATCATCGAGTCGTTGAAGCAGCAACTTCAACTGGATCTCGACGATCTTCTTGAGGTTCGCTTCCGTCAACGCATGGAAGACGATGATGTCGTCGACGCGGTTGAGGAACTCGGGCCGAAAGTGCTTGCGCAACTCCTCGACCACGGCATCCTTCATCCGATCGTACACTTCGCCGACGTTCGACCCCTTGAACTGCAGGATCCGCTGGCTGCCGATGTTCGACGTCATGACCACAATCGTGTTCTTGAAGTCGACCGTCCTACCCTGGCTGTCGGTCAGCCGGCCATCGTCGAGCACTTGCAAGAGCACGTTGAAGACATCGCCGTGAGCCTTCTCGATCTCGTCGAAGAGGATGACGCAATAGGGCTTGCGGCGGACGGCTTCGGTCAGCTGGCCGCCC
>JBBQII010000427.1:0-4327 GCA_038324795.1 Gemmatales bacterium | reverse complement strand
TGCGCGTCGGCGATCACAAGTCGCCGTTTCGCGGATTTTCCGTCGAGTTCGTGCAGCACCGCGAGTACACGCCGGGCGACGACATTCGCCACATCGATTGGAAAGGCTACGGCCGATCCGAGCGGTACACGATCAAGCAGTATGAGCAGGAAACGAACTTCCTCGCTCATATCCTGCTCGATGGCTCGAAGTCGATGATGTACGGCGAGGGAGATGAGAACAAACTCGAATACGCCAAGCTGCTGACGGCCACGCTGTCGTATATGATCGTCCGCCAGCGCGACATGGTCAGTCTCAATGTCTTCGAGTCGCGATTTCGGGCTCAACTCCCGGCCAGCGGGCAGATGGGGCACATCAACACGATCGTTCATACCCTCGAAGCGACCAAGCCGGCCGAGAAAACGAGCATCGGCCCGCTGCTTGAACTGGCGGCCGAGTTGTTCCGTCGTCGCGGCATGGTCTTCATCATCTCCGATTGCTTCGATGAAGTCGAGCCATTCGTGAAGGGCTTGCACCATCTGCGCTTCCAGGGGCACGATGTCACGGTCTTCCACATCATGCACCACGATGAACTCGAGTTCCCGTTCACCGGCAACATCAAATTCGATGGCATTGAAGAATTCGAAGAGATCAAGACACGGCCGCATCTGATCCGCCCCAACTACGTGCGCGTGGTGAAATCGTACCTGGAAGAGTTGCGGCGGGCCTGCGATTCATGCAATGTCGAGTATGTGCTGATGGATACCTCGCGCCCTCTTGAAGTGCCGCTGAGCGAGTATCTGGTCCGTCGGCTGCAGTTGGGTCGCCGTTGATGAGGAATCGATAACTGTCAATTCTCAATCAGACGATCGAGAACTTGCGTCAGGTATAATTTGATGACTTTCCTGAATCCATGGATGCTGGCCGGTGCCGCGACTGCCGCGATTCCCATCGCGCTGCATTTCTTCTATCGTGCACATTACAAGCCGTTGCCCTGGGCGGCGATGAAGTTCCTGCGCCTGGCCATCGAGCAGACATCGCGCCGGCTGCGTTTCCAGGAGCTTGTGCTGCTGATTCTGCGCATCCTTGTCTGTGTCATTCTCGCACTTGCATTGGCCCGTCCCGCGGCCGAGTCACTTTCGGTCAGCGGCGGCCGCGGCGAGAGCGTCGACGCGGTCATCATCATGGACACGTCGTTCAGTATGGAAGCCCCGGTTACCGATACCGCAACCCGGCTTGATCGGGCGAAGGAAGCCGCGCTGAAGGTCATCGACAATCTGCCGCCCAGCTCCACGGTGCAGATCATCTCGTGCGCGAGCGGTGCGACGAATCTCGGTCCGCGCTCGCCGAGCAATCTGGACCAGGCGCGCTACATCGTCAAGAATCTGAAGACCGGCAGTCTGTCGACCGACTATCTGGCCGGGTTCACGGCAGCGGTCGAAGCATTCTCGACCACGACCGGCGGCAGCCGCGAAGTCTACCTCATCGGCGATATGCAACGGGCCGGCTGGGAGAAGCAGTCTTCCGCAGTGCGGTCGAAGGCCGATGAGATCCGCAATCAGGCGAGTCTGTACCTGGTACGTGTCGGCGAGGACAAAATCGCCAATGTCGCCATCGCGGGCATCCTGCCGCAGACAGAGATTCCACACGTCAATTCGCAAGTGGCCTTCACCGTCCTGTTGCGCAACAGCGGTACTGTCCCGGTCGAGAACCTGAATGTCTCACTGAATGTGGAAGGTCAGGAGAAGTTCCAGAACGATTCAGCCGCGGTCGCCCGTGTCGATCCGGGCGAAACCAAGGCGGTGACGATTGCCGGCAAGTTCGACAAATCCGGGTGGAAGCTGCTGACCGCACGGATCAACGATGATAGCGACGACACAAAGTCCCGCCGCAACCGCGATGACCTGGCGCAGGACAATACCTTCCGATTGATGTTGCGGGTGCACGAGAAGATCCGCGTGCTGGTGGTTGATGGCTCGTACAACGCGGCAGAGCCCAGCAAGTCGGGCTCGTTCTATCTGGCCAACGCACTCCTGCCGATCCCGGCCGATGCGCGCGATGAGTACCACGTCAAGGCGACGGTCGTCCGCCCCGAGAATACGGGTGACGACACGTTGGCGGAGCAGGACATCTGTTTCCTGGCGAACGTGGCCGTGGAACAACTTGATCCGCGCTTTGTCACGAAGCTCGATGAGCATGTCCGTTCGGGCAAAAGCCTGTTCATTTCGTCGGGCACGAATGTCATTCCCGCGGAGTACAATCGGCTGCTGGGCAAGCTGCTGCCCGCGCCGCTTGTTGAAGGGCCGGCGTTCCGAACGCCGGAGGACGTGCTGGCCCAACCGAGCCTGACTTCGGTTGACCGGTACTCGTTTCTCTCTCAAATGCTCGACAAGGATGACCACCCGCTGCGCACGCTGGCCGCCGGCCTGACGGCACGAATCACGGCAGTGGCCGACCCGCGTGATGCGACCGGCAAGGGCGACCTGGGCCGGGTGCTGATGCGGTTCGATAACGACATGCCGCTGCTGCTAAGCCGAAGCGTCGGCATCGGCGAAGTGATGTTTCTGACTACTTCGGCCGACGTCACATGGAGCGTGCTGTGTACGGTGCCCGCCTTTCCACCGTTCGTCAACGGCTGTGTATCCCACATGAATATGCGGAATGCGACTACCTACAATCGCACCGCCGGTGAAGTGATCCGCTGGACGCCGCAGGACAACTCCCGCGAATACTATGTCGAGCCACCCGAAGGCGAACGGGTATTCCTCGGCAAGCCCAAAGAAGGTGACGACCGCCTGCCGCCGTTTGATACCACGAATGCCGGCGTTTACCGAATTACCCCGTCGGGCGGCTCCGAGGAACTGACCGATCGCCTGATCTTCAACCCCGATCTGGCCGAGAGCGAAAACCTCGACAATCTTACAGACGAACAGATCGACAATGTGCTCGATTTCAAGCCGGTCCACCTGGAAACTGGCTGGGACGGGTCGACGTTCACCGGCACCGAGCGATCGCGCAAGGAATGGACGATCTGGGTGCTGGTCGCACTGCTGTTCTTTGCTCTGGGTGAAACGCTGTTTGCATGGTACTGCGGTCGGTCGTGGTAGAATGATGGTCGCTTGATTTGATTGGTACCGGGTAACGTTATGCTTGATTCCCTGACTCATGCGCTGCTGGCCGACCTGGTTTTCCGGGGCAGTCTGTCGCCGTGGATCGCCTATCCGCTGATGGTGCTTGCCGTCGCAGCCGTGCTGGCAGTCTACTTCCGCGAATCGATGAAACTCAGCCCTGCAGTGCGCTTCGCCATGGCGCTGATGCGCGGCTTGGCCCTCGTCGCCATCATCTTTCTGCTGCGCAAGCCGGTCATCATCAGCGAAGATTCGGCCACGAAGCCCCGGCCCGTCGTCATCCTGGCCGACAACACGCAAAGCATGACACAGCGCGACCCGCGTTCCGACAATGCCGACCTGCTGCGTGCCGGGATTGCACTGAACATTCTGCCGCCCGATCACGGCCCGGAGTTGTCGTCGAACGAGATCTTCGAGATCACCGCGAAGTTCCGGGAGATGAACCCGCCCGCCGGGGCGGACGAACAGGTCGGCCCGCCGAGTCGCGCGGAACTCCTTGAGGGCGTCTTCCAGAACCCCCGGCTGAACCTGCGTGACGAACTCGCGAAGAAGGGCCCGCTGCAGGAGTATCTGTTCGGCGCGCAATTGCACAGTGCCGGCAGCGGTTGGGAAAAAAGCCTTCCGGCGAACGAGAAGACGACGGCACTCCTGTATTCGATTCAGGAAGTGCTGAAGCGGGACGAAAACGAACTGCCCACGGCAATCGTGATCGCGACCGATGGGATTGACAACGATCGCAAGCATCGTCTGCCGTGGGAAGATGTTGCCCGCGAAGCCAAGCGACTGCAGGTTCCATTGCACATCTATGGTGTGGGCAGCAACGGGACGCAACTGCTGCAACTGCGCAACCTCGAGTCGAACCCCCGCGATACGCTGCTTGTCGACAGTGCCGTCAGCGTCACATTCCAGTGGACATGCCGGGGGATCACCACCGGAGACGTCGACCTGAACCTGCGCCTGGGCAACCGCGTGGTCGCCACCCGGACGGTGAAGGTGAAGGAAGGCGAAAACATCACCGAGACGCTGACGTTCGTGCCAAAGAAGGAGGATGTTGCCGCCGGGCGAGTCGATCTCGAAGGGACGATCACGCTGACGCGGAACGACCAGAAGCAGGCGACCGACAAGATCACGTTGCCTATTCGCGTCGCCGAGAGCAAAGTAAGGGTCCTGTACGTTGAAAGTTCGCCTCGCTGGGAGTTCAAGTTCCTGATGCGGGTGCT
>JBBQII010000426.1:0-4330 GCA_038324795.1 Gemmatales bacterium | reverse complement strand
TCACGCACGCGGCTGACGTTGCCGCTGAAACGCTCGACCGATTCGATCCGCAGATGGACCGACGCTTCAACGGATGGCCGGGGCATGGACGACAGCGTGACGGTCGGCAACTTCATCAGCAGCGAGAACAGACCGTTGACGGCGAACAGGCCGACCATGTCGGACGCGCTTTCGAGGAAGAAGCGCCCCTGCTCCTGCAACTCGCCCGGCTCGACGAGCGCGATCCATGTCTCGGGCGGCAGGTGGTCGACGAGATTGGCGGCCCGCGCCCCGCCGGTAGCGAGCGGCTTGGCCGCGGCCGTGCCGACAATGCGGACCGAGTCGGTTTCGTCGAGACTGCGTTGCGTGCCGGGGGAGAAGTAGCGCAGCGATTCGATCTCGTCGCCGAACAGTTCGAGGCGGACGGGGTTCTCGGCATCGGGGGAGTAGATGTCGACAATGCCGCCGCGTTTGGAGAACTCGCCGGACAGTTCGACGGCCTCAACGCGCTTGAAGCTGTTCTCCACCAGCCAGCGGGCCAGGTCGTCGACATCAATGATCTCGCCCTTGGCGAGTCGGCGGGCGCGGGATGCCAGTTCCTCGGGCGACGGGACCGGCTGCATCAGGGCGGCCATGGTCGCCAGCACGACACGGGGCGGATCGACGGCGAGGCGCTGCAACACGCGCAAGCGCTGGCCGGGCACTTCGTCGAGCAGTTGCTTTTCGGGCGGCCAGGATTCCCAGGCAGGGAAGTGCAGGGCGTAAGTGCCGGTGAACGAGTGAAGATCGCGCTGCCAGTTGTCGACATCGCCGGGATGCGCCAGCACGATCAGGAGCGTGCGGGCACTGCGGGCCAGTGCCGCGGCCGCCAGCGCGGCGGACGAGCCCCAGGCACCATCAATGACGCCGCTCTGCCGCTCGGCGAGCGCATCGAGCAGCCGGCCCCACCCCTCGGCCGCCTCGACCAGCCGCGGCAGGTCTGCCAGCACGGCAGGTGCCGGATTCAGTTCCTCACCCGACATGAGGGGATTCTATGAAATAGGCAATGCGTCGAACGCAACGGACTGGAGGGCAATCAGACTGGAAGAATAACAAGGTCGCGGCAGATCTTTCGGGCAAGGTAATCGGGAACCTCGGTATGCCGGGGAACCGATGTTCGACGATTGTTGACGGGATTGCCCCACCACGAGTGCCTTCGCCCTTCACGAACAAGGACGCACCCATTTTGCTGCGGACGACGAACGAGGTCGTGTCGCTTCACGCTGAGAGGCTCACTTCTTCGTAGTCAGAACTTGCGGCAGTTCGGGCATCGTCACGATTCATCTCCAAGGCCCCATCAAGAGCATCGCGCAGGTTCTCAAGCAGTTCTTCGCGTGTGCTTCCCTGCGAATTGACGCCAGGTACCTCTTCGACCCGGCCAATCCACCACTTGCCGTCCTTCTTGATCACTGCGGTGTAGTTTGACAACATCTCCAGCCCCCTTGAAACCCTTCATCACTTCAGGGATTGTGCAGGTTGACCATGAATGGTGGAAACGTCAATTCAGGCAGGTACAGACACTCAAGATGCGTTAAGATTACCACTTCGCCAGTGCAAGGATTTGACAATGACCGTTGAGATCATTGAGACCGCTGAAGGCCAGTACGTACTCTTGCCCGAGTCATTCCGCTTTACAGCAAAGCACGTCTGCATCCGGCGCGAGGGCAATGCCGTGGTACTTGAACCGGAAGGGGCCGATTCGTGGCCGGAAGGGTTCTTCGAGTCGATTCGGATTGATGATCCGGCATTTCAACGACCAGATCAGGGGATCACGCCCGATATTCAACCACTTTCTGAATAGTAGCCTGTCCAAATCCGCGGACTGGTCCTATGCCGCGCCAATCGCGGGCACTTCGTTTCGCTCCCGACAGAACGCAAAGTGATCTTCCACGGAATCTCGCAGTGATTTTCGCAGTTCTGCCACGGATGTACCTTGAAACGCGATGACGTCTCGCACGTCGATCACTTCACCGTGAAAGATGCCCGCTTCGTCATCAAATTCGATCTTGGCCCGGTAGCCCTTGTACGCCATCACCACAGCCCCCACTCCAGCGCGGAAGCGATCTGGTGCTTCACCCACCATGCCGCGCTGTGCCATTGCAGGTGCACTTTCACCTTGGCTTGCGTGCCGGGAATGATCGTGCTGTCGGGGTCGAGCAGTTCGACCTGGATCACGTACGTCTGTGCCACCGGTTCGTTGGTGTTCGGGTTCTGCGATGGCTTCACAGCGACCGACCCGCCGCCGCGCGAGGTCAGGCCGATCGGGATGTTGTCTTCGTGCCGGTCGGGGATAACGGTCACCTTGCCGCGATAGATTTTATCGCTGCGGTTCGACAGAAGGATGCTTGCTTCCAGTGCCGGGTCCTGGCCGTCTCGTTTCCGTTTCTCCAGCGATTCGCGGAGTTCGCGGTACTCGGTCGGGCTGACCGGGACCAGTACGCGCATCTTCGATCGATCGCCGATCTTGCAGAACGGCGGCGACTCGGCCTTGTCCCAGAACTTGAACATCTCGGCCTGGCGCGGGGCGCTCATCACGACACCGCCACGGTCGGCCTTCAAGTCGTTCAACTCGTTCGACACGCGCTGTTCGGTCTTCAGGCTTTCCTCGACTGCTTTCAGCTTGCCTTCGATCTTCGATGCTTCTTCGCGATAGCCGGCCTGGGTGACGGCATCCATCGCGGCGGCCTGCATCTGGGCCTGCACGGTCACCCGCTGCTGGCGCAGGAAGGCGACTTCTTTTTCCAGTTGCCCGGTACGGGCCGTCTGATGCGCGTTGCGGAACACGGCCAGCTTCTGGCCGGGCTTCACCTCGTCACCGTCTCTGACAAACTGCTCTACCAGCTGCCCGCCCGGTTCGCGGACGGTCACCTGGTAGACGAACGCATCCTGAATCTGCACCTGGCCGGTCTCGCGGACGCGGTTCACCGGCAGCGGCAGGAAGAAGAATGCCGTCAGCAGGATCAACGCGACCGCCACCGTGATTCGCACACGCGCCGGCTTCATGTCGGGCAGCCTCCCCCGCTGCTTGATGTTCTTGTACATGCGGTATGCCGGCCAGCCGATCATCGACCCCACGGCCGCGATCGCCAGCAGGTAACTGAGTGTCTCGAGTTTGTACGGCTTCAGCCATGTCACCAGGAACAGCAGGATGCCGAACGTGACCACCCAGCGGTAGATCCAACTGGCAATCGCGTAGATCGCGAACAACCACTTGCGCCACTGGGCCATGTACGCGGGTTCGGGCGATTCAACCCCCAGGAAGAACCGCGACGAAATCCGCCCGAGGAAGCGGTTGGCTTTCTCGCGCAGGTTGGGAACTTCCAGCCAGTCAGCGAGGATGTAGTAACCGTCGAACCGCATCAGCGGATTGGCGTTGAACATGAACGTGCTGACGCTGCACAGCGTCATCAGGCACAGGGCGATGTTGTTGATGAACGGCAGATGCGGCGTGTACCACCAGACGAACGTCGAGGCGGCGGCAATCATCAGTTCCACATAGATGCCCGCGAAGCTGATCAGCATGCGCTGCCACTTGCTGGCCAGCGTCCATGAATCGGTGACGTTGCAGTACATCGCAGGTGAAAAGCACATGAACAGAAAGCCCATCTGGTGGCATTCGCCGCCGAAGGCTTTGCACGAAAGGCCGTGGCCGAACTCGTGAATAATCTTCACGATGCCCATCGAAATCCACAAGTAGAGCAACGTGCGGAAGCGGAAGAACTCGTGGTATGCGGGCAACTTGTCCCAGAACACCTGGAACTTGAATGCCACCAGCGCCACTGCCGCCAGCATGAACAGTGTGCTGATCGCCAGGAACGTATTAGTGAAGATCCAGGTGGTGCGCTTGTGCAGCCAGTTGAGCAGCCGATCCGGATCAAACAGCGGCAGCTTCACGTACAGGATGTTCGTGAACGCGCCGAGCCGTTTCGTCCGCCGCTGCTTGTTCCGCTTCTCGAAGAGTGCCCGGCCCGAGTTGGGCGACTCATGTTGAACCAACCCGTTCTGCACCAACTGCCGGGCAAAGACTTCGAGATCTTCGAGACTCAACCGGTCGGGTCGAAAGCTGGCTTCGAAGTTCTTCTGAATCTGCTCCAGCGTCGATCGGCCGTCGAGGGAATTGAAGACATAGTACTCCTGCTCGTTGAAGCGGTAGTACTTCAGATTCACCGGATCCTTGACGACGTGAAACTGCCGGCCTTCGTACCGCTGCGCGTTCGACTCGAGGTCCGGCCTCTTGCGAAGGCGGACGTGCTTTCTTCGTTCTGTTTGGATCTCGGCTTGCACTTTGATCAGGGGTCAGGGGTCAGGGGTC
>JBBQII010000425.1:0-4333 GCA_038324795.1 Gemmatales bacterium | reverse complement strand
ATCTTGGAACCTACTCCTCCGCAGCAGAGTTGTTCTGGTCCCACCGGCAACTTCGGGGACTTTGTCAACAAGAGCATCAACATTGGGTTCACTCCGTACATTCTGCCGCAATTGGAGCACGTGGCGCTCTACGACCAACTGAACTTGAACTGGGACCTTAGTCAGCCACAGGTGACTTGGTGGTTCAGCCTTGGCAAAATGCCCGAGGCATCGAATAAGCTCAAGATTCTGCGATGTCCCGCGGACCCGCATAACGAACAAGCGACCATCGGCGGCTGGATCACCATGACGTGGGCTTACACCACTTCGGCCGCCAGCACCGAACCGGCTGGATCAGTAACCACTATGACCGCCGGGTTCAGTGGCAGCAATGTTCCGGGAAAATCGAACTACATGGGCGTCGGTGGCGGCGTGGGGCACCTCACGAACAGCTGGGACGATTGGGAAGGCGTGTTTTACAATCGTTCGCACGCGCCGATACAACAGGTGGTTGCCAACGACGGCACCTCCAACATGATGATGGTCGGCGAGTGCGCTTTACGGGTGAAATCTCTTCCGCAGTAGGTGTGGTCCATCCCCTGGATGTTCTCCGGCTACCTGTGTAAGTCGTACGGCTTGCCAACAAGTTACAACAACTACAACTTCAGCAGCGACCATTCCAATCTCGTCCAGTTTGTGATTTACGATGGTTCGGCCAGATCGATTCGAACAGGATTCGGCAGTGCAGACGACACCCGTAATACATTCATGGCGCTCTCGGAGTCCCATGACAGGTCTGTCATTAACGAAGGATTGATTTCCAACCGAATCTGGCGTTATTCAGCCGGCGTTCGCCGGACCGCTTTCATTCGCCAGGTCTTCGACCCGAGGTTTACCGTGCGTCAACGCTGCATCGCGATGTTCGCCTTGAGTTTTGTGTGCCTTTCACTATCCATGTCTGGCTGCAAGAAAGCTGAAAAGACGCAGGTAGAAGAGGGTGAACCTAAAACGGAAATCGCTCCGGTACTTCCCAAGGCTGAAATCCTTGACGCTCCGCCTCCGACTCGGCAGGCAGTTCAGTAATCGGGTTGAGGCCGCTTTAGTTACAGTTCTTGAAAACGCTAGTGATGTGAGGACTTACCACAGTCGAGCAACCAGCTGCATTCAGGCGAATGCGGCTACGTTGCCAACCCGTAGCTTCAGCTTTGACGCTTCTCCGGTCCCTTCATTACGTCAACTTTACCGGGTCGACCTTCATCGTAAATTGTTTCTGGGGTGATTGGTTCTTCTGCTTCCGCATCGCCGTCAACCAGTTTGCCGTCAATGTACTGGTCCTACTCTGGGGTCGTCGCGAACACAAGCGGCCCCAAAGGCACCAAAGCCCAGTCGGCCGCCCGGCCCGTCGCAATTCGTCTGTCGATCTGCATATGATTCTGCAGGTTCGGATAGCAGGAAGAGAGAGAACAATCACCTCGGCGACTTCCATCAATCCACCAGGGAAGCCGTCCGACATCTTGATTAGCTCTGACGAGCATTCATTCCAGCAGCACTCCCGAAACGTGGCGTTGCCGAGCAACTGGTTTATCTTGTGGCGGCCCGGTGTTTGTCGGCTATTTCCCCGTGAGCAGCCACTTGCGCACCGCGGCGTCAAGTTTGTCGGCGGTGAGGTCGACTCCCATTAATACGGCGTCGAGGCCGGGCTTCGGGTCGCCTTCAGGCACTCGGAATGCGCTGAGCAGTTTGCCGAAGTTCCCAGCCTGAGGGCCGAAGGCGAGGTAGTCCGTCACCAGGCCGGCGATCAGGGGACGGTCCTTGTCGGCGGTGGCCGTCCAGGCGTCGGCGGCCTTGTACTTGCCCGTCTTAGCCAGGAACAGTGTTCGCGCTTTGGTGCGTTCCCCGACGAGGCGGGGGTCGGTGCGCCACTTGACCGCCTTGGCAAAGCCTTCCTCCATCCAGAACGGCAGTTTCGCGACGCCGGCCTTGGCCTGCAGCAGCACGACGGCCAACTGCGTCGTGGCCTCGGCATCAAGGTCAGTCGGCTTTTCACCCGGCAACACGCTGACAGCCACGAACGGTTCGGTCCCGAGCGCACTGCAATGAGCGCGTTCATCTTTCTCCAAACGGTCATTGACGACTTCGCTGACGAACAACGAATACTGCTTTCGCTCCGGAAAGAAGTAGACCGTCAGCTTCCCCTTGGGCGGGTTCTCCGTCATCTCGAACTTCAGCAACTTCATGATCGCGGCATATTGCTTCTGCATGGGCTCAGCCATCGCCTTCAACCGCTCTTCAGGCAGATTACCACAAACCAGCAGGTCGGCCGTCTCGACAACCGCGGGCGACTTGACGTCGAGTTTCTTCAGCACGGTTATGGCCGCGGCTTTCTGCTTCGCGGCCATTTCGTCTTTCTCATCCGCGCGGGCCGTGGAGAGTGACACGATGAGCAGGCCGACAATCAAGAACCGCATGGGAAACGCTCCGGGAGAAGGTTGCGCGAAACACTGCGTGACTTCACAGCATACATCCAAACCTGGCGAAACTCAAACACTGCGTTCGCCGCACAGCGGCTTGTTATTGCCGATGTCTCCCGGGGATTGCCCTTGGCGGAACCCCGTCCGCACCGGATAGTAACGGATACCGTCCCCCGCCGCTTCGGAGAAGCCTGCCATGAAGACATGTTTCAATCGGTTGATTGCGGCGTTCGCCGCCTGTTCGCTGTTGCTCGCCCCGTGTACCAACCAGGCAGCACCGATGGAAGAGAAAGCCAAGCACAAGCCGAACCGCCTCGCCAAAGAGAGCAGCCCGTACCTGCTGCAGCATGCGCACAACCCGGTCGACTGGTTCCCTTGGGGGCTGGAAGCATTCGAGAAGGCGAAGAAGGAAGGCAAGATCGTCTTCCTGTCGATCGGCTACAGTTCCTGCCATTGGTGCCATGTGATGGAGAAGGAATCGTTCTCCCACGAAGATGTGGCGGCGATTCTCAACAAGCATTTCGTCTGCATCAAGGTCGACCGCGAAGAGCGCCCGGATGTCGACGACATCTACATGACCGCCCTGCACTCGATGGGCGCACGCGGCGGTTGGCCGCTTTCGATGTTCCTCACACCCGAGGGCAAACCGATTGTCGGCGGCACCTACTGGCCCCGCGAAGACCGCGAAATCGAAGGCCAAAAGGTCAACGGGTTCAAAACAATCCTGACCAAGGTCCACGAAATCTGGACCGAGAAGCCAAAGGACATCGAAACCCAGGCGCAGCACTACGCGGATGAAACCAACTCCGCACTGGGTCGGGCATTGAAGGCCAATCCGCTCATCAAGTTCGACCGCGATCTGGCCAAGGGTGCCGCCCAGCAGATGAGCGAAGAGATCGACCCGGTCCACGGCGGCGTCGGCCGGAAGGCATCCAAGTTCCAGGGAACCAAATTCCCGATGCCGTCATCGGTCTACACCCTGCTCGATCACGCGGTGCGAGAGAAGGATGCTGACCTGCGCAAACAGGTGAAGCTCACGCTCGACAAGATGCTGATGGGCGGCATCTACGATCAGGTCGGCGGCGGTTTCCACCGTTACAGCACCGAACGTACCTGGACCGTGCCGCACTTCGAGAAGATGCTGTACGACAACTCGCAACTGGTCGAGTTGTACGCGAACGCCTACCGGAACGACGCCGACCCGCAGTACGCGCGCGTGATCCGCGAAACGCTGGAGTTCATTCGCCGCGAAATGACTTCACCCGAAGGGGCGTTCTACTCCGCGCTCGATGCCGACAGCAATGGCGAAGAGGGCGAGTTCTACATCTGGACGGTCGGCGAACTCGAAAAAGCCCTGGGCAACAACGACGACTTGGCACTGATCCGCACCGTCTACGGCATCGGCGAGAAGCCGAACTTCGAGGACAAAGCCCATATCCCGCGCCTCAACAAGCCACTGGCGGAGTTCGCGAAGGAACTGAATCTGACACTCGCGCAGCTTGATGAGAGGCTGGCTTCGCTGAAAGCAAAACTGCTGGCCGTCCGCGAGAAACGTGAACGGCCGTTCCTCGACACGAAAGTGCTGACCGCGTGGAACGGGCAGATGATTGCCGGGTACGCCCTCGCCGGCCAGGTACTGAAGGAACCAAAGTACATCGAAGCTGCGGTAAAGGCCGCTGACTTCATCCTGAAGAACATGCGCACGAAAGACGGCCGACTGCTACGCACCTACGGCAAGAACGCCGACGGGAAGTTTGAAGCCCGCCTCAACGGCTATCTCGAAGATTACGCCCTGTTTGTTCACGGCCTGCTGAACCTGTACGACGCCACGGGCGGCAAACGCTGGCTTGACGAAGCGAAGGCACTGACAGCGCTCATGATCA
>JBBQII010000424.1:0-4341 GCA_038324795.1 Gemmatales bacterium | reverse complement strand
GCAACCCCGTCGTCGGTTCATCAAGAAGGTAGAGTGTCTTTCCGGTGCTGGGCCGCGATAGCTCGGCCGCGAGTTTGACGCGTTGCGCCTCGCCGCCGGAGAGCGTCGGGGCCGCTTGGCCGAGCGCCAGGTAGTCGAGGCCGACATCGCTGAGCGTCTGCATCACGTTGCGGATCTTCGGGATATTCCCGAACAATTCGAGTGCCTCACTGACGCGCATGGTCAGCACATCCGCAATCGACTTGCTGTGGTACTGCACTGCCAGCGTCTCGGGGTTGTAGCGTGCCCCATGGCAGACGTCGCACTCCACCCAGACATCGGGCAGAAAGTGCATCTCGATCTTTTTCTGCCCGTTCCCCTCGCAGGTTTCGCATCGGCCGCCCGGTTGATTGAAACTGAATCGCTTGGGCGGGTAACCGCGTACCTTGGCCTCGGGCAGTTGCGAGTAAAGCTGACGGATGAGATCGAAGACACCCGTGTAAGTCGCGGGATTGGAACTGGGCGAATTGCCGATCGGGTCCTGATCGACGGAGATGATCTTGTCGATCGCATCCAGACCGCGAATCTCGTCATGAGCAGCGCCGGCCGTGCGTGCCCGATGCAGCTTGCGCGACAGCGTGTTGAACAGGACTTCGTTGATCAGCGAACTCTTGCCCGAACCGCTGACGCCAGTGACGGCGACGAATGCGCCGAGCGGCAGATGGACGTCGATGTTGCGCAGGTTGTGCTGCCGGGCGCCGATGATGCTGAGGATCTCCCCCTTGGGGCTGATGACGCCGCTAGCGGCGTCGCCTTGCGCTGATGGCGACGCCGCAAGCGGCGGGCAGCGTCGATTCGTCGGAATGGCGATCGCCTTCGCGCCTGACAGATACTGTCCCGTCAATGAACTCTTTGATTTCATCACCTGCTTCGGCGTGCCGCGCGCGGTGATCTCGCCGCCGCGGTCGCCGGCCCCGGGGCCGAAGTCGAGCAGATAGTCCGCTGAAGCAATCACGTCGCGGTCATGTTCGACGAGCACCATCGTGTTGCCCAGGTCGCGCAGGTGATGCAGCGCTTTGAGCAGCCGTTCGTTGTCGCGCGGGTGCAGGCCGATGGTCGGCTCATCAAGGACGTACAGCACGCCGGTCAGCCCGCTGCCGATCTGGCTGGCCAGGCGGATGCGTTGAGCTTCACCGCCCGAGAGCGTCGGGCCGGAGCGCGACAGTTCCAGATAATCCAGCCCGACATCATCGAGGAACTGCAACCGACTGGTGATCTCGCGAAGCAACTCCCCGGCCACTTTCTTGTGTGCGGCCGGCATGTCGATTTTCTTGAAATGGCTGAGGACCTGACGCACGGGCAAGGCGCAGACGTCGCCGATGGTGCGGTTGCTCAACCGCACCGCGGCCGCATCGCGCCGCAGTCGCGAGCCATGGCAGGTGGAGCAGGGGACCTCGTCGACAAGATGTTCCAACTTCTGCCGGTAGACGAAGCTGACGCGTGACGCTTCGTCGATGGCGGGAAACAATCCCTTGTACTGGAATGCGGAGTTTGGCAGCGCGATCCACGCGTCGCCGGTGCCGTAAAGAAGTTGGCGCTGCAGGGCCGGGTCGATCTCGGCGAAGGGCGTGTCGAGTGAAACGCCGATGTGCGTTGCGATCGCTTCCACCAACTGAGCGAACTGCGGGTTCTCTTCGAGATCTGGCCAGGCACTCAATGCACCCTGACGCAACGAGAGTGAACCATCGCGGACGAGCAGGGCCGCGTTCGCACCGCGCTGAAATCCGAGCCCTTCACAGGTCGGGCACCAGCCGAGGGGGCTGTTGAACGAGAAATGGTGCGGGTTCAGGTCGTCGTAGCTCTTACCGCACTGATCGCAGGCGAGATGCTGGCTGAAGCGATCGACCTTCCAGCGCGTTTCATCCTTATCAGCATCGACGTAGGCCAGATGCATGATCCCGCGGCCCAGGTCGAGCGATGCCTCGACGGCTTCGGCAATGCGCGTACGGGTGTTGGGGCGGATGATGTTGCGATCGACGACGACTTCCACCGAATGCTTCCGCCGATGATCGATCTGCGGCGGCTCGTTCAGGTTGTACGACTTGCCATCCACACGCATGCGAGCGAAGCCGGCCCGGCGGATTTCATCCCACAGCGTCTCGTACTTCTCCTGCCCCTTGCGTTCCAGCGGAGCCATGATGTAGATCTTCGTACCGTCCGGCAGGGCGGTAATCCGCTCGATGATCTCGTCCGCCGTCTGCGTACCGATCGGCACGTTGCAGGCCGGGCACCAGTGCTGGCCCAGGCGGGCGTAAAGCACGCGCAGATAATCGTAGATTTCGGTGATCGTGCCCACGGTCGACCGCGGGCTTTTGCTCGTCGTCTTCTGTTCGATGCTGATGGCCGGCGACAGGCCGGTGACCGATTCGACCTTCGGCTTCTGCAACTGCCCCAGGAACTGTCGCGCGTAACTCGACAGCGATTCAACGTAACGCCGTTGGCCTTCCGCGTAGATTGTGTCGAGCGCCAGCGTGCTCTTGCCCGACCCGCTCGGCCCGCAGAAGACCGACATCTGGCCGCGCGGAAGACTCACGGAGATGTTCTTCAGGTTGTGCTGGCAGGCCCCTTCCACCGTCAGATTTCGGATTTCGGATTGCGAAGTTCGGGTTTTCGGGCGCTGCTTCAGCTTCGCCTTGCGGGCCTTGGGATTGTCGTCGCGGAACAGGTTGGCGAGTGCGACGCCGGTGTGCGACTCTTTGCATGCGGCCACATCTTCGGGCGTGCCCGTCACCAGCAACTGCCCGCCGCCACGGCCGCCTTCGGGGCCCAGGTCGATGATGTGGTCAGCCGTCTTGATGACGTCCAGGTTGTGTTCGATCACCAGTACGGTGTTGCCGGCATCAACAAAGCCGTGCAATACAGCCAGCAACCTGCGGATGTCCTCGAAGTGCAGGCCGGTTGTCGGTTCATCGAGGATGTACAGCGTCTTGCCGGTTCCCTTGCGGCACAACTCCTTGGCCAGCTTGATGCGCTGCGCCTCGCCGCCGGAGAGTGTCGGCGATGGCTGGCCGAGTTTGACGTAATCCATGCCCACATCGTGCAGCGTCTGCAGCATCGGGCGGATCTTCGGGATGTTCTCGAAATGCTCGAGTGCCTGCTGCACGTCCATTTCGAGAACATCCTGGATCGACTTGCCGCGGAAGCGCACCTGCAGAGTTTCGCGGTTGAAACGCCGCCCTTCGCAGACGGGGCAGGTGACCCATACATCGGCAAGGAAGTCCATTTCAAGCTTGGTCGCGCCGTTGCCTTCGCAGGCTTCGCAGCGTCCGCCGGGACGGTTGAAACTGAATCGCCCCGGCTGGTAACCGCGGACTTTCGCCTCGGCCATCTGGGCGTACAGGCTGCGGATCTCGTCGAACACCTTGATGTACGTGGACGGGTTGGAACGCGGCGTGCGGCCGATCGGCTTCTGGTCGATGTCGATGACTTTGTCGATCTTGTCGAGGCCCGTGATCTTGTCAAACCGATTGCGGATTTCGGATTGCGGAATGTGGAGTTCAGAGTGTTCCTCGTCCGATTCTTCGTCTTCCATTCCGCTTTCCGCATTCTGAATTCCGCATTGCAGGACATCGTTGACGAGTGAACTCTTGCCCGAGCCACTGACGCCCGTGACGCAGATGAACTGGCCCAGCGGAAAGTCGACGGTGATCCCTTTGAGGTTGTTGTGCCGGGCGTTGGTGATGCTGATCTTCTGCTTGCCGGGCTTGCGGCGGGTCTTCGGAATCTCGATGCGCTCAGTGCCGAGCAGATACTTGCCGGTGACACTGTTGGGATTCTTGCAGACCTCGGCGGGAGTGCCCGCGGCAATCACTTCGCCGCCGCGAACGCCGGGGCCGGGGCCGAAGTCGACAAGGTAGTCGGCCGCGCGCATGGTGTCTTCATCGTGTTCGACAACGAGAACCGTGTTGCCCATGTCGCGCAGGCGTTCGAGGCTGGAAAGCAGCCTTTCGTTGTCGCGCGGATGCAGGCCGATGCTGGGTTCATCAAGGATGTAGAGCACGCCAACCAGCCCCGAGCCGATCTGCCCCGCAAGGCGGATGCGCTGTGCTTCGCCGCCGGAGAGTGTCGGGGCCGAGCGGTCGAGCGAGAGGTAATCGAGCCCGACATTAAGGAGGAAGCCAAGCCGGCCGCGGATTTCCTTGAGCAGTTCCCCGGCGATGATCTTCTCGATGCGCGGCAGTCCCGGTTCGATGCGGTTGAACCAGTCCGACAGTTCATTGATCGGCAGGGCACCAACTTCGATCAGACTCTTGTCGGCCACTTTGACCGAACGGGCCTGGGCATTCAAGCGTTGCCCGCTGC
>JBBQII010000423.1:0-4352 GCA_038324795.1 Gemmatales bacterium | reverse complement strand
GCGCCGCGGAGCGCTACCACGCTCGCTCCGCTGCGCGTCGCGGCTTCACGGGAGTCCCAACCTGAGATCCTGCCATGCGTACTCTCCTTGCGCTGCTCATCTTCGCGACAGTTGTCACTGGCGCGGAACCGCCGTTCTATGCGGATAAGTCGAACCTGCTGACCGTGATCGGGGCAGACGGTAAACCGTCCCCGGTTCCGGATCTCGCGACCTGGCAGAAACGCCGGGAACATATCCTCGCCAACATGCAGAAGGTGATGGGCCCGCTGCCGGGCGCTGAACGCAAGGTGCCGCTCGACATCAAAGTGATCTCCGAAGATACCCTTGGCAACGTCGTTCGCAAGAAGATCACTTACGCCGCGGAGAAAGGCGACCGCGTTCCCGCCTATCTGCTGATGCCGAAAAACGCCACCGGCAAGTTGCCCGCGATGCTCTGTTTGCATCAGACCACCAAGATTGGCAAGGACGAACCGGCAGGGCTGGGCGAACGTGAAAACCTCGCGTCGGGCCTGCACCTCGCGAGGCGCGGCTACGTCACGCTGTGCCCCGACTACCCGACGCTGGGCGAAAATGAAACCGACTCCGCGAAGCTCGGTTACACCAGCACGACGATGAAGGCGATCTGGAACCATATGCGCGGCATCGACCTGCTGCAGTCGCTGCCTGAAGTCGATGGCGAACGGATCGGCGCTATCGGCCATTCGCTGGGCGGGCACAATTCGCTCTTCGTCGCCGCGTTTGATCCGCGGGTGAAAGTGGCCGTCAGCAGTTGCGGGTTCACGTCGTTCCCGAAGTACTACGCGGGCAACCTGAAGGGTTGGGCGGGGCCGCGCTACATGCCGACCATCGAAACACAGTACAACCTTGATCCGAAGAGGATGCCGTTCGACTTCAACGAGATCCTGGCTGTGATCGCACCGCGCGCGATCTTCGTCAACGCTCCGATCGAAGACCATAACTTCGAAGTCAGCGGTGTGCGCGACTGTGAAGCCACCGCCCGGCCCGTGTTCGACCTGCACGATGCCGGCCGCAGCCTCGCCATCATCTACCCGCCCGGTAAGCACAACTTTCTCCCGTCCGAAACGGTGCAGGCTTACACGTTCATCGATCGGCACCTGAAGCCCCGGGCCGAGTTCACGCGCATGATGGCTCACTGGGCCGAGTACGCGGATGACGATTATCTGAAGTTCATCGAGAAGGCCCGGCCCGAAGTCTGCCAGGTCGGCTTCTACGGCGGGCACTTCTACTCGCTGGTCCACACACCGCAGTACAAGGGCTACCCGGCCCACTTCCCCGTGCAGGGCGTCAGCGAAGGCGGAAGCTGGTTCGAGAAACGCAATAAAGATGTGCATGAGCGTGGCGCCAAAGTGGTCGGCCACTTCAACACTACCTTCCTCGTCGGTGAGCCCGGCACGCCGGAGTTTCCCCCGCCGCCTCCCAAGGGCAAGGAGAAGATCGAGCCCGGCCCGCGCGGTTTCTTCAAGTTCTACACCGAGCTGTGGGACGAGAAAGAACTCGGACCCAAGCCCGTGGCCGACCCGATGCAACTGCTCGCCCGCCATGCGGACGGCACACCGATGTCTTCCAAGGCCTACAGCATCGGCAACATGCGTGAATGGACGGCATGCCTCAACAACCCGCACTGGCGAACGGTGCTGAAGGCCTGGGCCAAACGCGGCATCGAACGCGGCGTCGATGGCTACATGATCAACTACTTCTACCGCCACAACTGTCTGTGCGAACACTGCCAGAAGAGTTTCCGCGAACATATGAGTGCGAAGTTCACGCCGGAACAAATGCGGAAGCAGTTTGAGATCGCGGACATCGCCAAACACCTGTTCACCGAACTGGTCGGCTGGCACAATCCTAAGGAGTCGACCCCGCTGCGGCGCGAGATGCTGCGCTGGTCGCAGATCTGCTGCAAGCAGGCGTTCGACGATGTGTTCACGCACTACGCGCGCACGCTGAAGCCCGACCTTCTGACCGGCCAGTGGAACCACCTGGGCTACTTCGCCCAGATCGGCGGCGACGAACGCAGCATGTTGCCGAGCGATCTGTGGGGCCGGGATGAAAGCTACCTCTGGTACAGCACCGGCGGGGCCGCCTGTTACAGCGATCTGGAAGAGGGCTACCTGGGCGAGGGCACGCTGCAGGCCCGCTACATCCGCGGCGCTTTCGACGACAAGCCGTTCACGCTCGGCAAATACGAGCAGACTCGCATCCGCACCGCGATTGCTGAACTGGCCGCCAACGGCGGTGCCCCGATGGGCTTCTACACGCGCCACAAAGACCCGATGGCGGCGGAAGAGATCGCGCGCTACTACAACTTCATGGAGAAACTGGACCACCTCTACAAGGGAAACAAGCCGCATGCCGAGGTGCTGCTTCTGTTTCCGCGAAGCCGCGTGCACCAGGGCGATGTCGAATCGGTTGATGCGTTCAAGAAAGTCGGTGTCGACCTGTTGAATCAGCATGTGCTGTTCGACGTGCTGCCCGATGAGATGGCCACGCCCGCACGCCGTGCCGGGTACGTCGCGGTGATTGATCCGGCGAAGCCCGCCGACCTGCCGAAGGGGCTGAGCCGTTTCGAAGGGCCGACGACCGTGCGTGTCAGCGCCAGCCGCCCGGCCGCGGGGAACGAGATCACGCTGCACTTCGTGAACTACAACCGCACCGAACCCGAGAAGAAGAAAAGCCCCGGCACCGGCATCAAGGACGAAAAGCCGATCGCCGTCGGGAAAGTGAATGTCGATTTCGCGTTGCCGAAGGGGGCAACTGTTTCCAAAGTACACATGCTGACACCCGAAACACCTGAACCGGTCGAGTTGAAGTTCACGGTCCAAGGCGATCGGCTGAAGTTCGAAACCCCCGGTTTTCTGGTGTATGGCGTCACCCGCATTCTGTTGAAATGACCCGTTTAGCGTGCATCCCAACGGGATGCCGCTCCCAATGAGAGACTCTCTATGCCGACGCAGTTCATCTCCCCGCCCACGCTGCCGCCGACGAACGGCTGGTCGCAGGTTGTCGTTGCCGAGGCCGGCAAGACGATCTATCTCTCCGGTCAGGTCAGCGTCAATGAGAAGGGCGAAGTCGTCGGCAAAGGCGACATGAAAGCTCAGGCAGAGCAGGTGTTCGCCAATCTGAAGGCCGGGCTGGCTGCCGCCGGGGCCACGTTCAACGATGTGGTGAAGATGAACCTCTACGTCGTCGGCCTGCAACCGGAACACGTGCCCGCCATCCGTGAAGTGCGTACGAAGTACGTCAATATGCAGAAGCCGCCCGCCAGTACACTCGTCGGCATCTCCGCACTGGTGGTGCCCGATTGGTTGATCGAAGTGGAAGTCGTGGCGGTGTTGGCGGGATGACGAGCGTTTAACGTGCATCCCAACGGGATGCGCGAGTCAAATCACCACAAACAGCGGTGACAATGCAGCCGGCAACCTGCGTGATCTTCAATCCGACGGCCGGGCGTGGCAAGGCGCGTCGCGCGATCGCATCGCTCGATTCCGCAACTGTGCGCTTGCTGCCGACGGAGTACCCCGGCCACGGCCGGGAGTTGGCGGCCCGCGAAGCGCAAGCGGGAACCACCCGCATCGTTGCGGCGGGCGGCGATGGCACTGTGCATGAAGTCGCCACCGGCATTCTCTCTGTCCCGGGGACCACCAGTGCGCTCGGCGTCTGGCCGATTGGCTCGGCCAACGACTATGCGCATGCGCTAAAGATCCACCCGCGGGCCGCTTTCGACCCCGCCGCGGCGTACGACTTTCGCGCGGTCGATGTCGGCCTGATCGAAGGTGGCGGTCGCCAATCGCATTTCATCAACTGCATGGGCCTGGGCTTCAACGCCGCCGTGACGCTGGAATCACGCAAAATCAAATGGCTGCGCGGCATGGCCCTCTACGGCCTCGGTACGCTGAAAGCCCTGATTCGCCATTTCGATCAGCCGATTCTTGACGTGAATTTCGATGACGCGCGGCGCAAGGCAGCCACGCTGGCGCTGTCGGTCAACTTGGGGCCGCGCGAAGGCAATTTCCCGGTGACGCCGGCTGCAATGCTTGATGACGGGCTGTTCGACGTCGTCCATGCGGGGCCGCTGTCGCGCTGGCAGGCACTGAAATTACTGCCGCGCATGGCCAACGGTACGCTGCCCCTCGACCATCCCGGCATCTGGCAGGGGCGTTGCGCACGGGCGAGGGTCCAGTCGCCAGTGCCGCTGCGCATTCACCTTGATGGGGAATTCTTCTGTCAACCGGAGGATGGGATTACGGATGTGCAGATTCAGTTGCTGCCGAACATGTTGCGTGTCGCAATCAAAAACACGTGAAGCCGCGACGCGCAGCGTAGCGTTCGGT
>JBBQII010000422.1:0-4353 GCA_038324795.1 Gemmatales bacterium | reverse complement strand
ATGATGCGTGAATGCCAGCAGCACCCCGTCGAGATAACTCTCGATGCGGTACGGCCCGAGCTGTACTAACCGCAGGTACTCCTTGCCGAACAGCGTGCCCGAGGCGACCAGCGACTTGCTGCCGGAGAAGACTTCCGTCTGCATCAGGTTCGAGAAGTCGCCCTTGTTCGGCTGAGCCGACTCGACAATCTCGATGCCGCGTTCGCGCGCCAGTAACTCCGCGTTGATGAGGTTCACCGATTCGGTAAGTCGCGATTCCAGCAGCCCGGCAGCGAATGCCGCCGTCAGCAGCTTGGTGCCCTTCTTCGCCAGTTCGCCGCGGTAAGTCAGTTCCGCTTTGACGATCGGGCCCGAAGCCATATTTGCCTGCAGCATGCCGAGCCGACGAGCAAGGTCGACGTAGTGCCGCATCTCGTCAAGTTCTTTACGGTTGAACGCGGCCATGTTGACCGCGCACTGCACGACGCCGCGTGTCAGATAGTCGATCAGTAGTTGGGCGGCTTCCAGCGCGACTGCTTCCTGAGCTTCCACAGTGGAGGCTCCCAGATGCGGCGTCAGCACGATGTTCGGGGCCGTCAGTAACGGCGAATCGGCCGCGGGCGGTTCCTGCACGAACACGTCAAGTGCAGCGCCGGCCACCCTGCCCGACTTCAGCGCGGCCACCAGCGCCTCTTCATCAATAATGCCGCCGCGCGCGACGTTCAGCAGGCGAGCGCCTTTGGGAAGGAGGCTCATCGCACGCTCGCCGATCATCCCCTTGGTTTCATCCGTCATCGGCACATGGATCGTCAGGAAGTCACAATGAGGCAGTAACTCGTTTAGATTCGAGAACGCGTTGATGCCCAACTGCGCCGCCCGGTCCGGCGTCAGGAACGGGTCGTAGCCGACGACTTTCATGTCGAGGCCGACAGCCCGGCGAGCGACCTCCCGGCCGATGCGCCCGAGGCCGATGACGCCGAGCGTCTTGCCGGACACTTGCGCGCCGATGTACTTGCCGCGGTCCCACTTGCCGGCCTTCATGCCGGCGTCGGCCACGGGGATGTGCCGGGCCAGGCTCATCATCAGCGCGATCGTGTGTTCCGCCGCCGAGATGGTATTGCCGCCCGGCGTGTTCATGACGACGACGCCCTTGCGTGTGGCCGCGGGCACGTCGATGTTGTCGACACCGACACCCGCCCGGGCGACTGCGCGCAGCTTGCCCGGTGATTCGAGCAACTCAGCGGTTATCGTTGTGCCACTGCGCACGATGGCCGCATCCGCAGCGTGCAGGGCGTCGGCCAGCTCGGCCCCCTTGAGCCCCGGCCGATTGTCGACCTCGATGCCTGCCTTTTTCAGCAGTTCGATCCCGGCGGCTTCCAGCTTGTCACAAATCAGAACACGCGGCATGATACTTCGCTTTCGGAGAGTCGGAACGAATGACTTAGGGAAATGCTGCGTAGCCGCGGTGTGAAGCAAAGCGGCCGGGCGACCTTGATGCTTCGTATCGCGGCTTCACGGATAATTGTCACGAAGGATCCTTCGCGGTTTTGGTGAAGCTTTCCAGTTCGCGAAGCCGGGCCTCCAGCGCTTCGCGTGCGGCCCGTTCGGCTGCCGCTGCATTCACCGCTTCGCTGGCCCTGGCTTCTGCTTCGCTGGCCTTGGCTTCCGCTTCGGCTCGCTTGCGAGTTGCCAGACGTGCCACCCGCTCAGCTTTGGCCCGCGCGAGCGCCTGGTCCGCCGCTGATTCCTCCGCTTCGATGCGGGCTTGATCTACTTCGACGTATGTTCCCTTGCGGGTTCCGTCCCGGTCGTAGCAGACGACCTTACCGTCCTCCGTGCCGAGATACAGGACCACTTCCGGCAGCCAGACACGGCCATTCTCCAGGAGCGGCCGACGGACATACTCGCCCCGGTCGGTCAGGTGATAATCGATCAGGGCGAGCTTTCGAATATCCTGGCGTTCCTTTGCGTCCGCGATCACGAAGTGCGGCACCCGCTGTTCGGCGTATTCCCGTACCTTGTTGAGCAGATCAGTCGAACGCGTCGAAGGCGACGTCACTTCGACGATCAGCGATGGGCGAGTTTCCTCATCGACGACATTGAACGTGCTCCACAGTCGCTTCTCGCGGACGTTGAAGAACACGGCCACGTCGGGACCATGGGCGTATTCCCCCTCGGGGTCCCATGCCACCCGGCAATCGCTGAGGATTTGGGTGTTGTCCACATTCGCGAGTGCCGCGGAGAAGACCGCGAAGAGATAATGACAATCGACATGATGGGGTTCGCTGAGCAAGCGAAAATCCTCTTCCCGGGGGTGAAGAATATCCTCCAATGTCAGCGGCACTTGCTTCCGTGTCTCAGTTCCATCTTCACCTCGCACCTGCACGTAGCGCCACCCATACGGGAAACGGTCCTTCGGATCGACCGGTTCGTTCAATTCGGCCGCAGATTCAAGAAGGGCTGGGTTCATTGTTCAACCTCGAAAGGCGTCAACGTGTCATCCAACCACGGGGAACGTGCGAACCGACTGAAACGCATCGCTCGTTGCGACAATCCATTGCAGCTTGCCGGCGTCTTCGATCACACTTTGCATAAGGCGATCGTCGGCCGCCGCGATCTCTTCGTTCGGGAACCGCCAGATCGGCCACCAGACCGGCCAACGCGGCGGATGATGTGCGCCCACTTCTGCGACGAACTGATTAAACAGTTCCAGTTCCGAAGGATACAGGCCGTAGATTCGGACATCGTCTCCGTCGTTATCGGCAATACGTTCTTCAAGCATCCGGAAATAGAATGTCGTGATACTATCTTCGCATTGCAACAGTCCTTCAGTGGGTCCATCGTACCAGTCCCATGCCGCGACACGACTCACTTTAATGGAAGCGGCCGCCGGCGACTCAATAGTCAGGTCGAAATTCACTGCCATTGAACTACCTCGCTGAAAAGGTCATTGAAAATAGCAGTTTCTCGATCCGCTACTGGCTTTGGCAATTCGATTGTTCGATGAAGAGAGTCAGAACGGGTCGGAGTATCATGAACTCGAAAACTCTCTTCAACTTTGCACCGCGGACACTGCCGAAATTCATCAATCGGGTCGCCCGCCGAGGCCGATACTCCGTGCAGACCGCGGTAGGCCTCGGCTTCCCGCGACTTGCGAATTCAGTCGGCCCGTCGACTCACGGGACACTCCAAGCCGTTTCAGAATCTCTTGTTCAGCTGAACTCATTAGCGATCTCGTCAAACCTGAATTCCTCTCTCCCCGCAATTCTACCCCTTCTTCACTCCTTCCGCAAACACGCGCTGCGCTGCGGCGACGCCCGCACCTGCTTCAAACGCATGGCCAGCCTCCAGCAGGACCAATTCCAGCGCGGACAGGGAGCCAAGCACATCGAAGATGTCGGTGTAGCCCATGTGGGAGAGGCGCCAGATCTTGCCTTTCATGTTGTCCTGACCGTTGGCGAGTTTGTAGCCGTACTGCTTCTCCAGCTTGCTCAACACGGCATTGCCGTCGATGCCAGTGGGGACCGTGATGACAGTCATGGCACTGTTGGGGCGTTCGGCGAAGTTCTCCAGGTTCATCGCCTTGATGGCGGCGCGGGAAGCCGTCGCCATCAGCGTGTGCCTTGCCCAGAGGTTCTCGATCCCCTCGGCCCGAATGCGCTTCAGGCTCACCTTCTGGGCTTTAATCAGCGTGTTGGCCGGGGTGAAAGGCGTGTCGCTCTCGGCGATTTTCGCCTTGTACCGCTTCAGGTCGAAGTAGAAGGACCGGCTCGCGGTGTTCCCTTCGATGACCTTCCAGGCCTTGTCGGACACCGACACGTAGGCCAGGCCCGGCGGCATCATCAGGGCCTTCTGCGAACCGCTGACGTTGATGTCGATATGCCATTTATCCGTGTGGCATTCCATGGCGCCCAGGCCGGAGATCGAATCCACGCATAATAATGCGTTGGTCTTGGCGACGATCTTGCCGAAGGCTTCGACGTCGTGGCCAACGCCCGTGGAAGTCTCGCTGAGCGTGGCGTAGACGGCCACCGTGTCCGGGTGCTGGGCCAGCGCCTCTTCGAGCAGTTTCGGGTCGATGGCCTGCCCGTAGGGCCGTTCGACGAGGACAATGTTGGCCCCGAAGGCTTTCAACATCCCCTTCCAGCGTTCGCCCCAGCGGCCGGCCGTGCAGAGAATCGCCTTCTGGCCGGGCGCGACCACGTTCGAAACGGCCGATTCCATGCCGCCGGTTCCCGAACTGGTCAGCACGATGACGGGGTTCTGGGTCTGGAAGACATACTTGAGGTCCTCCATGACTTCCTTGAGCGCGGCCGTCTGCTCCGGCGTACGGTGGTAGGTCACCGGCTTGGCCAGTTCGAGCAGGGTTTCCTC